>JAUXOH010000025.1 GCA_030682505.1 Candidatus Didemnitutus sp.
CGTCGATGACGACCAAGCCGACCCCGTGGAGGAGGCCGACGGTGTAGGCGATGTCGCGTTCGAACTTTAAGTGCTCGGCCAGAAATTCGGCAGCGACGGCACAGGCGATGGAGCTTTCCCACAACTCGTCGGCTTCAATCGCATAGCAGGCCAAGGGACGCACCAACACCTGGGACGCGACGGCATTGGCCACGAGCTCGTAAATCCGATCATAGCCGACCCGGGCGACGGCTTCTTCGACCGTATAGCAACGCAGGCCCTGACTGTAGTAAGCGCTATTGCCTACTTGGAGAACCCGCGCGGAAATACCGGGGTCGAGCCGAACCAGGGCGACCACTTCGGGAATCGCGGAGTTGCCGTCGCAGAGGAGTTTTTTCAACCGTGGAAGCACTCGTGGCGCCGAGGGCAAATGACGCAACTGACGCACGACTTCGTCGAGCGTCACTTGAGGCAGAGTTCGGGGAGCGAGACTGGCGGTCACATCCTCCTCATCGACGCATTTTTAAAGAACTTGTGTCTCACTTGGCTCCGCCGGCGCCTAGGGTCTCTTATTCCGATCCTCCGGGGGGATCTACGGATCGACCGCTGGAGGCCTTCTGGCGGGCTGCCGCCGCAAGCAAAGGGGGTTGCCCCGGATTTTGCGTGGCTTAAAGCATTGCCGGGCAACATCAAATGAAGCTCGATCTGACCCGACCCCTCGGAGGTTCGCGGATTCGGGCTGACTTGGTCCAACTGGTCTCGCCGCCAAGGGTCGACTAGTTGTGACGCTGATAAATCTTCTGGAGTATGCTTGGCGGCACGGCCGCGCTGCTGCCGGTCGGGCGATGGGCGCCCAAGCTGTAGCGAAGCAGCAATTGCTCGTTTTCTTTGTCGAGCTGCAGAATCTGGAGAATTCGCGACCGGGTCTTGTCCAAGGCCTGGCGCATCGCCGACTGGTTGCTGTCGTCGTGCGGCACACCGCGCAGGGCGGCCAGCGTATCGTCGAGCCGTGCGAGCAGGGCTCGTTTGCGTTCGATCAATTCTGGTTCCGGCAGCCGCTGATGCTGCTGCAAAAATCGGTTCTCTTCGAGCGCGAGCTCGTGGATTTCGTCACAGAGCTTTTGGTGGAGCTGCAGGGCTTGCAGAGGCGTCATGGGGAGTGGCTGGGGGTGGCGCGGGCTTGGGGTCGCTGTTTTCGGCCGTGGAGAAAAACTCGGTGAGCTGACGCTCGGTTTTGTCGTTCCACGACATGTTGTTCATACGCCACGCAGCCATCTTGGCGAGTTCGTTTAGTTCTGCGTTGGTCCCCGCCTTGGCGCCGTCGACGATCGCCTGGTAGGTCTCGCGTGCGCGGTCGAGCGTGCGGAGGCGTTCGTAGCAGAGGGCAATTTGATACAGGACCGGCAAGCGCCAGGCCGGGTCATCGGCGAGGGCGACGAGGCCTTGGTAAATGGCGAGGGCGTGGCTCGTTTCCCCGATATGAAAAAACTCGTTGGCCAATTGATTGCCGGTGCGGCGCTGCCAGTAGGCCCATTTCCGTGGGTCCGCATCGGACTGGGCTTGTTGATTGCGCAGCAGTTCCAGCGTGACGGCCAAGGCTTCGTCGACGCGCCTGAGTTGGCGCAGGCTTGTCGCGAGCAGATAGCGCGCCTCGGGAACATTCTCGTCCCGCGGCCACTGCTCAAGAAAGAGGCGCATGATTTTCACCGCCTGATCCAGTTCGCCGCCGAGCACGGCCGCGTAGCCTGATTTGAAGTGTGCGCGCGCGCGATCGACCGGTGCGAGATCGAGCAGGCGAAGGCGGGCAAAGAACTTCTCGGCTTCGGCAAAATTGCCCGATTCAAAATAGGTCTCGGCGATCTCAAATTGGGCGGTCTTGGCCAACAGTTGGTAGTGGTCAAACCCGTGGGGCGGCAGTTTGAGGGTTGAGTTGATCACGCTGTAGAAGCGGCTCACGGCCAGGCGATGAGCGCCCATGGCGCGCAGGGTGCGGCCGAGATCGAGCAACACGTCGGGCACGTGGGCGTCATCCGGATAGTCCTTGAGATATTTTTCGTAGATGGCGGCAGCCTTGGTGTGGGTGCCCTGCCGGCGAAACATGCGGGCGTAGCCGATCAAGGCGGCCTTTTGTTCGACCGTGGTGGAATCGGGGGAAATGAGAATCTGCCGGAAGGCAATTTCCGCGGCCGAGTAGTCGCCGCGATCCGTCAAGGACTCGCCCAAGGCGAGCAAGCTTTGGGCTTCGGCGGAAATGGGCGGAGCCAACACGTTCGGAAGCGCCTTTGCTGCGGGCCCCGACAAAAGACCCGGCTCGGGGAGAGCAGCGTCAAATGCCGGTGCTTCGTGAGAAACGACTTCCGGTGGTGAGTTGGTGTCCGCACGCAGTGCAACTGCCCCCGGCTGAAAGCCGATGAGCAGCGCACAGGAAGCGTAAAGAGGAATTCGAGTTCGAATCATAATTGCCGGTAGCTCGCTGAACTCGTTGGCAAGGCACCAGGGGAGGGAGACGGCGCAGGGCCGGGCACAACCACAGTGACATCACCAGCTGAGCTGGACGATCCGGGAAATTGAAAAAACGGCAAGAAGTCCTCCGCGCGCACTTTTGGACGGGTATCGTCAGGCAAGATGGCTTGCGGCCATTTTGCTGAGTTGTCCTTCAGCGGTTCGGGTGGAGCCGCCTGGGGGGCGACCCCAGCGGGAATGCTGATGGGCGGTGAATGTTCGGTGATCTGGAGGAACTCCTTCGGCCCTGCCTCGATGGGCGCGGGCAAGGGAGGTCCTGCAGTTTGACTCACTGTCAGCTCGGGAAGCGGGATAGCCTCCGCGAACCGCAGTGCCATAGAGCCGATGACCCCAAGATAGGCTCGACTGCCATCTTGGTTCCGCTCGGTGGCGACCGCCGAGATAGCGAGAGCTATTCCCGGGCAAAGCGAAAGAACCAGGCGCAAGCCTGTCCACCGCACGCCGCGAGGACGGTGCGGGTGATCGCATGGGTTCATTTGTTGTGCAACGTTCCATTGTGATGGTCCGGTCTGATTCGCCAACCTGTCTCATCGGTCCCGCTCCTTTGAACTGAAGGCCAAATGCACACAAACACCGTGCCGCTTGGGGCAGAGGGAGTAGCACTCTCCTCCGCTCGGGCGATCAGGTCGCTGAATCGCTTTCCAAGACCATGCGAATGGTGCGGCCAAGTTCGTCCAAAGCATAAGGCTTTTTGACAAAGTGTTTTTGGCCGAGACGCTCAAATTCGATGCGGGTTTCCGGGGTCAGGTGACCGGTCAGCACGAGCACTTTGAGTTTTGGACAGGTTGCCTGAATGACGTTGAAGACCTCCAGGCCGCTTGCGCCCGGCATGTTCAGATCGAGCAGGACCAGGTCGAACTTGGTCTGCCCATTCGCGACGTGCTCGATGGCGTTGATGCCGTCATGTGCGCAGGTGACTTTGTAGCCCTTACGGGCCAGCGCGGCTTCCAGCAGCACGCGCAACGGGGTCTCGTCGTCGACGATCAGGAGGGACTCGGTACCCTCGGGGAAGTCGCTCTGGCGGATCAGCGCGGGTGCGATGGTCGAATTCTCCGCGAGCGGAAGGTAAACCTTGAAGGTCGTGCCGACGCCCAGCTCGCTTTCGACCTCGATGGTGCCCTCGTGGCTGGCAATGATTCCGTAAACGACGGCCAGACCGAGGCCCGTGCCTTTATTGACCGCTTTGGTCGTGAAAAATGGCTCGAAAATGCGGGCCCGGACTTCCGGTGACATGCCGGTGCCGGTGTCGGTGAAGGAGAGACAAGCGCAGGGCCGGCGCCCGACGACGGCGCGGGGCACGTCGGCGCTTTCGACGCGGATCGTCGTGATCGACAGCGACCCGCCCGACGGCATGGCATCCCGTGCGTTGACGCAGAGATTCAAGATCACTTGCTGGAGCTGGTTCTGGTCGGCGAGCAAGGGAGGCAGATTGTCAGCGAAGGAGAGATTGAAGGACAGGTTTCGCGGGAACGTCTCCGCGAGCAGGGAGACCAAGTCGCGAACGTGCTGGTTGAGGTCTAGGGGGGCGAAACGCACCTCGGCCTTGCGGCTGAAGGTGAGGATTTGGCGCACCAAGCCGCTCGCGCGTTGCGTGGCCTTCTGGATTTCCCGCATGCATTTCTGCAACAGCGGGCCATCGCCCGGATTCAGCAAAGCGAATTCGGCGTAACCGTTGATCACCGCAATGATGTTGTTGAAATCGTGGGCAATGCCGCCGGCGAGCGTGCCGAGGCTTTCCATTTTCTGCGCTTGTCGCAACTGGTCCTCCAAGGTGCGCCGACTCGTCACATCCTCGCGCATGCACAGGAAATTGGTGATTTCTCCACTGGCGTTGCGCATGCAGGACACCTGCACCGACTCCCAAGTCTTTACGCCGCCCCGGCTCTCGCGCATCAGCTCCCCGCGCCACTCCTGGCCACTGCGCACGGTCTCCCAGAACTGCTGGTAGGAGGTTTCGTCCCGGTGGCCCTCGCGCAGCACTTGCAGGTTGTCATCGAGCAGTTGCTCCAGGGTGTTGCCGGTGGTTTCGGTGAATTTTGCATTCACATACTGCACGTTGCCCTCGGCATCGGTGATGACGATGGAGACGGGCGATTGCTCAACGGCGCGCGAGAGTTTGGAGTATTGTTCCTCGGCCACGCGCTGGCGCGTGATATCATGTCCGACCGACCGCGCGCCGATCCAGTTGCCCTGG
>JAUXOH010000363.1 GCA_030682505.1 Candidatus Didemnitutus sp.
GCATTGATCACGAGCCGAGACAAACACACTTCCCGGGGCGAAGGGACAAAAAAGATCGTCGGGCGGTCTGCTTCCGGCATTGTGGCACGCATGGCCACGGTGCTTGTCATTCTCGCGGATGATTTCGAGGAAATCGAAGCCTTCGCCCCCATCGATTTGCTGCGGCGCGCGAGCATGGACGTCACGGTCGCGTCACTCGCGGAGAACCGCCACGCCACGGGGCGCAGCGGCATCACCGTGCATGCGGATGTGGCGTTGAGCGCGATTGGATTTTCGCTCTTCGATTTGGTGTTTCTGCCGGGGGGAGTTGGCGTGAAACATCTCCGCGCGGACGCGCGCGTCGGAGCCCTGGTCAAACGCCATGCCGCCGCGGACCGCTGGCTGGCCGCGATTTGCGCGGCGCCGACCGTGCTGAACGACTGCGGATTGCTCAGCAATCGGCGTTACACGGCCCATTTTTCTGTCGCGTCAGAATTGCCAGCCATCCTGGCCAGTGAGCGGATCGTCACGGATGGTCGAATCACCACGTCTCGCGGGGCGGGAACGGCCGTCGAGTTCGGTCTTCATTTGGTGGCCCTTCTGGGTTCTCCAGACCAAGCCAGAGAAATAGGCAAAGGCATTTGCATCTAGGGATTTGCGTGAAAAGCGCATTGCCACGCCACCGTAAAAGCAGTTGGCTGGCGACGGGCCAATTCGGCCCGCTGGTTGGCGACTGGAACTACTCACTACCCCATTGCTCGCTTCTCGATCAGGGAAGCGACCCGGCGAAGCTTTCGTAGAGGATTCTCCCTATGTGCGGGATAGCTGGCGTCATCTCTTCCGGAATCGATTCCTTGCGGCGCGAAGCAGCGACTCAACGCATGCTCGGGGCGCAACGGCATCGCGGTCCGGATGAAGACGGCATTTCGACCGAGCGGGATGCGACGCTCGGGATGGTGCGGCTCGCGATCATTGACCCGGCCAATGGCCACCAACCGATGCGCAGCGAGGATGGCCGGTTCACTCTGGTGTTCAACGGCGCCCTCTACAATTACCGCGCGCTCCAAGCAGAATTTCGCCACGCCGGTTGGAAATTTCGCACCAACAGCGACACCGAGGTGCTCCTCGCGGCTTATGCCTTGCGGGGCGAAGCCTGTTTGCCGCTCTTCCGCGGCATGTTTGCCTTCGCGATTTGGGACGCCCGCGAACAAGCGCTCTTCGCCGCGCGCGATGGTCTGGGCATCAAACCGTTCTACTACGCCCGGCTCGAAAGCGGCGGGATCGCATTCGCGTCCGAAATCAATGCCCTGCTGGCGAGCGGACTGGTGGCGCGGGATGTTGATCTCGCGGCCGTGGGCGAATACCTCGCGCGGTTCAGCGTGCCGTCGCCCCGGACGATTTATCAGGGAATCGTGAATCTGCCCCCGGGCCATTGCCTGCGTTTGTCGGCCAAAGGCAGACTCAAAACGGAAGCGTGGTGGCATTTGCCGAGCGCACAAACCGGCGCCCCGCGCGCGGCCAACTACGCGGAGTTCGTCCACGGCCTGCGCGCCCAACTCGAGGAGACGATTCGCGCCCATCAGGTCGCCGACGTCCCGGTCGGAGCGTTTCTTTCGGGCGGCATGGACTCTTCCGCGATCGTGGGCTTGATGACGCGCGGCGGCGCCCGCGAGATGAAAACCTTTTCCCTGGTGTTCGATGAGCCCGGATTCTCCGAAGCGGCGGACGCCCGGCTTGTGGCGGACACCTTTGGCACCGACCATCATGAATTCTGCCTCACGGGAAAACAACTGGCCGCCGATCTCGCGCGAATCCTGCAGACCCTCGACCAGCCGACCGGGGACGGGATCAACACCTACTACGCGAGCCAGATGGCGCACGCGGGCAACGTGAAGGTCGTGCTTTCCGGGCTGGGCGGCGACGAACTCTTCGGCAGCTACCCTTCCTTTCGCGATCTCCCCCGGCTCAATGCCCTGTTGCCCGGGTGGCGTTGCCTGCCGCAGACCCTGCAAGCGGCCACGGTCGGGTTTTTGCACGGCCGTCCCGGCGCGCGTGCCCGCAAGCTCGCTGATTTTCTCACCAACTCCCGCGACCTGCACGAACTCGCCTCGCTCCAACGCCGGGTGTTGCCCGAATCGGTGCGACTCTCCCTGCTCGCCCCCGAGGCGCGCGCGATCGTGGCGCGCCTGGGACCGCACCATCCCATGCTGGATGATTTTGTCGCGGACCTGCTCGGCGCCGATGAACACCAAATCATCAGCGCTTGGGAACTCCGGACCTACATGGCCGACGTCCTCTTGCGCGACAGCGATGTCTTCAGCATGGCCCACTCGCTGGAACTGCGCGTGCCCCTCATCGACACGCAACTGCTCGCGTGGCTGTGGCCGCAAGCCTCCTATTTCAAACGCGACGCCGCCCACCCGAAGCGCGCCCTCGCCGACGCGGTCGCCGACCTTGTGCCCGCCGCGATTCGCCACCGGCCGAAGCAAGGCTTCGCGCTGCCCTTCGATCGGTGGATGCGCAAAGAACTGCGCCCCTTCCTCGACGAGACGTTTTCATCCGCGTCGCTCGCGGCCTGTCCCTGGCTCGACGCGCGCGCGGTGCAGGCAGTCTGGAGTGACTATCAGGCGGGCACTGACTCCCGGGCGTGGTCGCGCGTCTGGACCATTGCCGTGCTGATCGCGCGGCTCAACCGACCGGTCGCTGTCGCCGCGTGAAAACCGTGTTGCTCAGTCCGGAGCTGTTTCTCGCCGAAGGAGGGATCGCGCGGATCATGCGCCTGTATTTGAAGGCCCTGTGCGACATCGCCGCATCCGGCGATCGCGTGGTGAGCATCGTGCTGAATGACGCGCCCGCAGACGATCCGCGTCTCGCCCGTTTTTCCACCGTCGCGCTGCAGGGCAACACCGGTTGCTCCCGCTCCAAGTGGCATTTTCTGCGGGCCACGCTGAAAGCCGCTTGGCGGGCCGATCGCCTCGTGTGTGGCCACCTCCATCAATTGCCGGTCGCGTGGCTGGCCAAGCGCTTCAACCCCCGTCTCGATTACTTTCTGGTTGCCCACGGGATTGACGTTTGGCGGCCCTATTCCTTGCTGGAACGGCTCGCCCTGCGCGACGCGCGACGGATCCTTTGCATCAGCGATTACACCCGCCGCCAAATGCTGCGCTTTTGTCCGTCGCTCGAACCCGCCCGGTTGGTCGTGGTGCCCAACACCATGGATCCCGAATTCGTGCCGGCGGAACTTCCGGTCGCCCCCGTGCGCAATCTGCAGGGACCGCGCATTCTCTGCGTGGCGCGCCTGGCGACGACCGATACCTACAAAGGAGTGGATACCCTCATCGAGGCCCTGCCGTTGGTGCGGCGCCGGTTGCCGCTCGCGCATCTTTGGATCGTGGGCGGCGGGGATGACCTTCCCCGCCTGCGCGACCTGGCCCGGCGCCTCGGGGTCGAAGTTGCCTGCACCTTCACGGGCATCATTGATGACGACGCCCTGCGCAACGAGTATGCCGCCTGCGACATCTTCGCCCTGCCCAGCCGCAAGGAGGGATTCGGCCTCGTTTACATCGAAGCGATGAGCCACGGCAAACCCTGCCTGGGGTCCCACTCGGGCGGCGTGCCCGAAGTGATCGATGATGCTGTCGGCACACTTGCCGCCTACGGCAATATCCCTGAGATTGCCGCTGGCCTGATCGATCTTGCCCAACATCCCCGCGATCCCCACACCGTGCGTGCCCACGCCGACACCTTCGCCTTTCCCTGCTTTCGGCAAAAACTTGACCTCGCTCTCCGCTGATGTCCCAACCCGCTGTCCTGACCGCTTGAGAGCAAGACCATCAGACCACGGACTGCAGACCACGAGACCCCGGACCATGAGGGACTACACCAAAATTGAAGCCTGGAGGCTGGCCGACAATCTTACGGTTGCGATTTACGCGCGAACCCGCCTGTTCCCGCGCGAAGAACTCTACGGCCTCACGAGCCAACTGCGTCGTGCAGCCAGTTCCGTTCCCGCCAATATCGTCGAAGGTTCAGCTCGTGGGACCAAGCGCGACTATCTGCATTTTCTCTACATCGCCCGGGCTTCGCTTTTGGAAACGCAGTATTTCATCCATCTTGCCGGTCGTCTCCAATATCTCTCGGAAACTGAAACCACCGCCCTTCAGGCGCAGACCAAACAAACCTTCGCCTGTCTTCACGGCCTTGTCATCGCCGTTGAACGTGAAGCCGACAATTGAGCCGGATTATCGCCGCGACAACCAGTATATGTTCCTCCGGCCTCTCAACTATCAGCACGCCCACCTGATGCCAGTCCCGTTGTCTTGTAGTCCCGTTGTCTTGTGGTCTAGTCGTCGTCCATAGTCTCATGTCCCCCGCCCCACCCGAGTCCGCTACCCTCGTCATCGAAGCCGGCCGCGCCGAGCGGCATTACTGGCGGGATCTGTGGCGCTACCGGGAACTCCTCGGCTTCCTCGCGTGGCGCGATGTCAAGGTGCGTTACAAGCAGGCGACCCTCGGCGTCGCGTGGGCCTTGCTGCAACCTGCCGTCACGACCGCCATCTTTGTTTTCGTCTTCGGGCGGTTGGCAAAAATGCCGGATGGCGGCGTTCCCTATCCGCTGCTGGTGCTCGCCGGGCTGTTGCCCTGGCAGTTGTTCTCCGCCGCGCTTTCCGGCTCGAGCGGCAGCCTGGTTTCCAACGCCAGTCTCATCTCCAAGGTCTATTTTCCGCGCATGATCGTGCCGCTCTCCGCGCTCGGGGTCGCGCTGATCGATTTCTTCGTGGTGCTGGGACTCTTCCTCGCGGTGTCCCTGTGGTTCGGACAGATCCCGACGTGGCACTGGCTCCTTCTGCCTGTTTTTGTGTTCATGGCTCTGGCCACGGCTTTTGGACTCGGACTTTGGCTCACGGCCCTGACCGTCAAGTATCGGGACTTCCGTTTCATCGTGCCGTTCCTGCTCCAGATCGGGATTTTCGTTTCCCCGGTGGGTTACCGCACCGACTTTTTCCCCAACTGGCGCGACCTGATGGCGCTCAATCCGCTCACCGGGATCATTGATGGCTTCCGGTGGTGCCTTCTCGGTGGGCAGCAGAATCTCTCGACGTGGAGTCTGGTG
The DNA here is from genome assembly GCA_030682505.1 of Candidatus Didemnitutus sp. Lineage (GTDB taxonomy): Bacteria > Verrucomicrobiota > Verrucomicrobiia > Opitutales > Opitutaceae > Didemnitutus. The sequence continues at coordinate 5,093 of JAUXOH010000363.1, forward strand.
AGTTCGTCCACGTTAATCGTGGTGATGATCGTCGCGGGAACGTGGTTCTTCCGTCGCACAGAGAAGAAATTCGCGGATATCATTTAGAGAACACCGGACAACGAGACCACTGACCACGAGACACTCGACCTATCTGTGCGGGACTATAAGAAAATCGAGGCTTGGAAGCTGGCAGATGATCTGACCGTGGCCATCTACGTGCAGACCCATGGGTTTCCCCGCGAGGAACTCTACGGCCTGACCAGTCAGCTACGGCGCGCCGCAAGTTCGGTTCCGGCCAACATCGTGGAGGGATCAGCCCGCGAGACGCTGCGAGACTATCTGCATTTTCTTCATATTGCCCGGGCGTCCCTGTCTGAGACCCAATATTTCGTCCACCTGGCAAATCGCCTTGGCGACCTCAGCGAAACCGACGCGCCCCAACTTCACCCACAAATCAAGCAAGTCTTCGCCTGCCTCCACGGACTGATACAAGCGTTCGCCCGCGAAGCCAATCACCCCGACTCTGGCATTGCCCGTCGTCCGTAGTCTGTTGTCCGTGGTCTTGTAGTCTGTTGTCCGTGGTCTCGTAGTCCTGTCGTCTTCTCCCCCCATGTCCCTTCCGGCCATTTCCGTCACCGATCTATCCAAGCGCTACCTGATCGACCACGAGCGGCGGTCCGACACGTTGCGCGATGCCCTGGCGCACGGCGTGAGCGGACTCTGGAAAAGGTTGCGACACGGACGGCTGGAACAAGAGGAATTCTGGGCCCTGCGAGACATCAACTTCGAGGTGAAGCCGGGTGAGGTGCTGGGCATCATCGGCCGCAACGGCGCCGGCAAGTCCACACTCCTCAAGATTCTTTCCCGGATCACCGAGCCGACGACCGGACGAGTGACGCTGAAAGGCCGGGTCGCGAGCCTGCTCGAAGTCGGCACGGGATTCCATCCGGAGCTCAGCGGACGGGAGAACATCTTTCTCAACGGCGCGATTCTCGGCATGCACCGCGCGGAGATCCGGAAGAAGTTCGACGAAATCGTCGCCTTCGCCGAAGTGGAGCGCTTTCTCGACACGCCGGTGAAACGCTACAGCAGCGGCATGTATGTGCGGCTGGCCTTCGCCGTCGCCGCGCACCTCGAGCCCGAGATTCTGATTGTCGACGAGGTGCTGGCGGTGGGCGACGCGCAGTTCCAGAAAAAATGTTTGGGCAAGATGCAGCAGGTGGCGCAGACGGAGGGCCGCACTGTCCTGTTTGTCAGCCACGCCATGCCGGC
>JAUXOH010000241.1 GCA_030682505.1 Candidatus Didemnitutus sp.
CGATGGATCCCGCCAAGCTCCGCCCGGTTTTCGAGGCGCAGGTTGCCCGCGACGAAACCATGGCGGCCCACATCATCGCCGCCCGACACACCGATGCCACTGCAGGATTGCGCACCGCCTTCGTTATCGTCGGAGCCGGTCACGTGCGCCACGGCCTCGGCACGGCGGACCGCGTGCGCCGTCGCGAACCCGGCATCGCCGAACGCATCGTGCTCATGACCGAGAGCGGACAACTCGTGCTGACGGAGTCCGACAAAGCCGCCTCGCGCGAGATTTCCATTTCGCACGCGCAACTCCGCGAGATCGGCCGTCCGCCCGGCGACTACCTGCTCGTCCTGCCGCTCGCCCGCGCCGAAAAACCCGCCGCAAAGTAGCCCCGGCGAGTTTGTAATACAATACGTTACAAACTGCCCGGACGTTCACGCCCGCGCTAACCCCACGTAGGGGCGTGGCTCGCCCACGCCTGAGCGGGCGGACACAAGGTCCGCCCTACAGTAATGCGAACCGGCTCTTTTTTGATTTCCCGCGTTCACCGCCACCGAGGAAAAGCGGCCGAGCGGCTCTGGCGGACGGTCAAATACAACGAGAGCTACCTTAAGCGCTACTGCTCCCAGATTGAGGCCGCGACCAATCTCGCCGCCTTCTTCCGCTTCTACAACGACCGGCGCCCCACAGCTCGCTCGGCCGCGATGGGTCCACCTCACGACTCCTGGCGCCTCTGCATCTCTGCGTGAGACAAATCTGCGTCTTCTGCTGCCTACTGCGGTAAGCGGGCGTCCATCCCGAAGTCGCGTTGCACGGCTTCATACCACGCCGCGTCATCGACCGAACCCCAGTTCACCCATTGCTCATCCGTCATGCTGGCCCGCCATTGCAAAAAGGGAGCCGCGTCGGGACCCACCGGATACCGCAATTGCCAGCTGTCGCCATCGGCGATCTCGCGAATCTTTTGCCCGACCAGCGTGGGTGAGGTCGGGTGCTTCAGCGCGGCGGCGAACAAACCAGCCATCCGGCGGTCGTGCGGGTAGTTTGACTTGTCCGGAACTTCCCCGATGCGCTGCGCCATCGCAGTGTCGATGATGCCCGGTTCGACAATCGCCACGCGAACGTTGAACATCTTCGCCTCCTGGGCGAGCGCTTCGGTCAGGGCTTCAAGGGCGTGCTTGGACGCCGCGTAAGCGCCCAACGGCGACGAGGAGAGCCGGCCAGAAATCGAAGTCACGTTGATGATGCAACCACGCTGACGGATCCGCATCTCCGGCATCACCGCCCGAATGCAACGAAGGGCACCAAAGAAATTCGTTTCCATCACCGCCCGAACGTCGGCCAGCGGGAGTTCCTCAGTGGTGCCGCGGCGCTCAACCCCGGCGTTGTTCACCAGCACATCGATCGGCCCGCTACTCCGCACGATGGCTGCGATGCCGTCGGCGACTGATGCATCGGCATCCACATCCATGGCGGACACTGTGATCGACAGGCCTTCCTTTTGCGCGATCTGAGCCAGTTCCGGCGCGGCGGCCGGGTTGCGCATCGTCGCGTGGACGGTGTGGCCCGCGCGCCCGAACTCGAGCGCGGTTGCCATGCCAATACCTTTGCTGGTGCCAGTAATCAGAATCGTCGCCATTGTTTCAGTCTCCGTGGAGTGGGGTTGCTCAACGGACGGACTGTCCGCAGGCACCACCCAATCGGCGTCCCCGCAGGATTCAAGAAGCCAATCACCGCCAAGCGCAATCGTTCCAGTCCACGTACGCGCAACCCCTGCCGCGCAAGGTAGCGATCAGACACGTGGCGAACATCGTCGTTTTCAGGCGACGATGTCGCGTCGACGCGGCGTCAGTTCTTCAGATAATCCGCGAGCCATTCGAACACCGTCTGGTGCCACAGCTCGCTGTTTTGCGGCTTGTTCACCCAATGGCCTTCGTCGGGAAACAGGAGCAGCTTCGACGGCACGCCCTGGCGTTGCAGCGCGGTGAAGAGCTGCAGGCCTTCGCTGACGGGCACGCGGAAATCGAGTTCGCCGTGGATGATCAGGTTCGGCGTCTTGAAATTGCCGGCGTAGCGGTGCGGCGACCACTTGAGTTGGTCGGGCGTGTTCCACGGCTGGCCGCTTTCCCATTCGCTGAACCAGACTTCCTCCGTGGTGCCATACATCGATTCGAAATTGTAGACGCCGCAGTGCGTGATGAGCGTGCGGAATTTGTCGGTGTGCCCTTGGAACCAGTTCATCACGTAACCGCCGTAGCTCGCGCCAGCCGCGGCCATCCGCGTGGAATCAACGAACGGCTGCGCCTCGCACCACGCGAGCGCGGCCATCAGGTCGGTGAACACCTTGCCGCCCCAATCGCGGGTGATCTCGTCGGTGAATTTCTGGCCAAAGCCGGTCGAGCCACGCGGGTTCGGCAGCGCGATCACGTAGCCTTGCGCGGCCCAGAGCTGCGGATTCCAGCGGTAACTCCACGAGTCCATCCACGCGCCCTGCGGTCCGCCATGCACCAAGAACACCAGCGGGTATTTCTTCGACGGATCAAAGCCCGGCGGCTTGAGCAGCCACAGCTGGACGTCGTCGCCGTTGGCGCCTTTGACCACGACATTTTCCAGCGGCGTGAGTGCCAGCTGGTTCATCAGCGCGTCATTGGTCCGCGTGAGCGTGCGGGGCGTCACGACATCGGCGGAGCCGGCGAGATTGATCGCCTGCACCTCGGCCGGCGCAGTGGAACGGTTGTGATTGAACACCAGCACGCCGCCGTCGGCCGTGATGCTGAGGTCGCTGCTGGCGCCACCGGCATTGAGCGCGAGCGGTGCGCTGCCATCGAAGCCGAGCGACCAGAC
>JAUXOH010000374.1 GCA_030682505.1 Candidatus Didemnitutus sp.
CGGGAGCAGGAGCCGCTTCCTCTGCCGGAGCCGTTTGCGCAACGGCGCCAACAGAAAGAACACTGATCAACAAGGCGAGAGCGCCCAAATAGCGCGTCGAACGGAGGTGGGCCGGATTGGCCACCCCCTGAGAGGGAGGAAGATTATTCATAGTTTGCGTGGTTTTTTGGGACGACGGCGGTCCCAACGGGGTTAGTTCTATGCAATAGCCTACCCAGTAAACTTTACTACGACAAGTTCTTTGAATAACGCCAAGTTAGTCAGCTTATGGCACGAATTTTTGCGCCTTGAGCAGCGCCCAAGACGAAGGAAGTCTCTTGCCCATGCCAAACCCCGGCCGGTTCGTTTCTGTCTTGTTGGTGTTCGCGATGTTGATCTTTCCTGCGGCGCGTGTTTTCGCCCAGCGCCCCGCGATCGAAGCGCCCCACGGGATGGTGGTCTCCGCCCACCACCTCGCTTCCGCTGCGGGGGTGGAGATCCTCCAAAAAGGCGGCAACGCCGTCGATGCCGCGATCGCAACCGGCCTCGCGCTGTCCGTCGTCTATCCTTGGGCCGGTCCACTCGGGGGCGGCGGCTTCATGCTCGTGCATCTCGCCGATGGCCGCCAGATCGCCATCGACTATCGTGAGTCGGCTCCCGCAGCCGCGACCCGGGACATGTATCTCGCGCCGGATGGCTCACTCATCAAGGGCGCGGGTTCCTCCACGACGGGTTGGCGGGCCAGTGGCGTGCCGGGCAACGTCGCCGGTTTTGCCTATGCCTTGGAAAATTACGGCTCCGGAAAAATCACCTGGGCCGAACTCTGCGAACCGGCTCGCCGCCTGGCCCGCGAGGGCCACCGCATGTCGCAAACCACAGCGCTCGCCTTGCGCAATGCAGAGCCGCTGCTGGGGCTCTTTGACGAATCGCGATCTGTCTTCCTGAAGGGGGGGGCGTTTTATTCGGCGGGCGATCTCTGGGTGCAATCCGATCTCGGCGAGACGTTGGCCCGCCTGCAGCGGCACGGCCCGCGCGAATTCTACGAAGGTGAAACGGCGCAATTCATCGCGGCGGCAATGCAGAAAAACGGCGGCACGATCACGCTGGCCGACTTGAAGGCCTACCGGCCGGTGGAACGTGCACCTTTGCGCGGGAACTATCGCGGTCACGAGATCGTCACCATGCCACCGCCGAGTTCGGGCGGCATCGCGCTTCTGCAAATGCTCGGGATGCTCGAATGGCACGACGTCGGCTCGCTCGGCCACAGTTCCGCCGCGAAATACCATCTCTTCGCCGAAGTCATGAAACGCGCCTTCCGGGACCGCGCCGAGTATATCGGCGATCCCGCTTTCGTCCACGTGCCCGTCGCGCAACTGCTCGCCCCCGCCTACGTGCAGAACCGCATGGCCGATTTTTCGCCTGACCGCGCGACCCCCGCGGCCGCCGTGCAGCCGGGCTTGGGCAAATACGTCGCCGCAGCGCGCACGGAGTCGCCGGAAACGACCCACTACTCCGTCGTTGATTCTGCCGGCAACGCCGTCGCCAACACCTACACGCTGAACGGCGGCTTTGGTTCCGGCGTCACCATTCCGGGCACCGGCATTCTCATGAACAACGAAATGGACGACTTCACTTCGAAGCCCGGCGCGCCCAATATGTTTGGTCTGATTCAGGGTGAAGCCAACGCCATCGCCCCCAGCAAGCGACCGCTCTCTTCCATGACCCCCACGTTTGTCTTCAAGGACGGCAAACTCCTGCTCGTCACTGGCAGTCCCGGTGGCCCCACCATCATCAATACGGTCCTCCAAGTGGTCACCAACGTTATCGATTTCAACATGCCCGTGCAACGGGCCGTTGAGGCGCCGCGCATCCACCATCAGTGGCTGCCCGATGTGCTCACCTTTGAAGCCTACGGCATCAGCGCTGACACTGAGGCTGCGCTCCAAGCTCGCGGCCACCTCATCAAAGAACGCACGTCCTACGAGGGCGCGACGCAAGGCGACGCCGAGTCCATCGCGATCGACCCGAAAACCGGCCTGCGCCAGGGCGCCGCCGATCCGCGCAAAGGCGACTCCGCCGCCGTCGGCTTTTGAAATTGCCGCTTTCCCCTCCCCCACCCTATCCGGATCTCGCGATGAAGAAACCCACCCGGCCCGAAACCCTCGCCGTCCACGCCGGCCGCGGCGTCGACCCCACCACCGGTGCGGTCACCCCCAACCTGACGCTCAGCTCGACTTTCGCCCGCAACCCCGAAGGTGAATTTTCCGGAGGGTTCAATTACTCGCGACTCGACAACCCCAATCGGCACGCACTCGAGCAGGCCCTCGCCGCCCTCGAAGGCGGGACCGCCGCACTTGCTTTCGCGTCGGGGCAGGCCGCCACCGTCGCCGTGCTCCAGGCTCTGCCCGCTGGCGCGCGCGCCCTTTTCCCCGACGATATTTACCACGGCACCCGCGCCTTGGTGAAAACCATCTACGCCGAACGCGGGATCCGCGCCGAGTTCATCGACCTCTCCAATCGGTCTGCCGTTTCGACCGCACTGGAGCATCCCGCACAGCTCGTGTGGATCGAGACGCCGTCCAATCCGCGGCTCAAGATCACCGACCTTGCCGCCGTCGCTCAGCTCGCCCGCGCCGCCGGAGCCGTCGTCGTCGCCGACAACACGTGGGCCTCGCCGATCCTCACCCAACCACTCGCCCTCGGTGCGCACGTGGCCATGCATTCGACCACGAAGTATCTGGGCGGACACAGCGACGTCCTCGGCGGCGCGCTGGTCTTCGGTGCGGACGCGCCGGGCGATTTCCTCCAACGCGTGCGCAACTGGCAACAACTTGGCGGCGCGGTCCCGGCGCCGTTCGATTGCTGGTTGCTCCTCCGCAGCATCGCGACGCTGCCAATTCGCATCCGCGCCCAGTCCGCCACCGCCGCGAAGCTCGCCACCTGGCTCGCCGCGCATCCGCGGGTGGAAACGGTTTTCTATCCGGGTCTGGCCACCCATCCCGGCCACACGCTCGCCAGCCGGCAAATGGCGTCCCCGGGAGCGATGATCTCGTTTCTCGTGCGCGGAGACTTTGCCGCCACCCGAGCCGTCGCCGGCAG
>JAUXOH010000377.1 GCA_030682505.1 Candidatus Didemnitutus sp.
CCGCCGCCAAGCTCAAGCAGCCGGTGATCGCGTGCCTCGGCCTGGCATTCAAGGCGGATATCGACGATCTGCGCGAGAGCCCGGCCATGGAGATCACGACAGAGCTGGCGAAAGGCGGGGACGGGGAGATTCTCGCGGTAGAGCCGCATGTGAAGGAATTGCCCCCAGCTCTAGTGCGGCTGCCGAACGTGCGCTTTGTGTCCGTGGAGGAGGCGCTGCGCCGGGCTAACATCGTCGTTCTGCTGGTCAACCACCGGCAGTTCGCGGGTATCGACCGTTCCTTACTGCGCGACAAGGTGGTCATCGACACCCGCGGTTTCTGGCGCTGAGCGGCATCGTAGAAAAGTGAAAACGGCGGGGGCTAAGCGACGAAGATGGTCCAAAGAGCGGAACCAATGCGGACATTCAATCAATACTTCGATTTGATCCGCTACATGGGGTCAGGCTGGCTGCTCTACCGCGCCGGCTACGCGATGCGCCGGAGGTTCGGTCTTCTGCGGCGGTCTTCTCCGGCGGTGACTTGGGAGCAGGTGCCGGCACCGGAGTTGCGCCTGTCACCGCGGGCCGGTCTTGCAGTGCGAACGGCGTGGGGCAGAGCCTGCGTCGACGAAGCGGAGGCGATCTTGAAGGGAGAGTTTCAGCTGTTCTCTCATCGGGTGGTGAAGGCAGGGTTTCCGCCGGACTGGCATCGCAACCAGTCGACGGCAGGCGGAGGGCGGAGGACAGAGGGCGGAGGGCAGAGGGCGGAGGGCGAACGGCAGATGTCAGACGTCAGACGTCGGTCGTCGGAACTGCACTGGTCGGAGATCAGTGATTTTGGCGGTGGCGACATCAAAGGGGTCTGGGAACTTAGCCGGTTCGCATGGGCCTTCGCCCTCGCGCGGGCCTATGCCCGCACCGGCGACGCGCGTTTCACCGAGGAATTCTGGCAATTGTTTGCCGATTGGTGCCGGCACAACCCGCCGAACACCGGTCCGAACTGGATGTGTGGGCAAGAAGCGACGTTCCGCCTGATGGCGGTCATCTTTGCGGCCGAAAGGCTGGGAGTGCCAGTGGAGCAGCGGGAATTGCTGGCACGCTTCGTCGTGGCGACCGGACGCCGCATCAATGCGAACCTCGATTACGCACTCAGCCAAAAGAACAACCACGGTGTGAGCGAGTGCGTGGGACTTATAACGACCGCCTTGCTGTTGCCGGAGCATGGACAAAGCGCCGGCTGGCTGTCTCGGGGTCTGCGGGAACTCCGGGAACAACTGGCCGAACTTGTCTATGAAGATGGAGGATTCTCGCAGCACTCGTTGATTTATCACCGGGTGCTGTTGCACGATCTCTGCTGGTGCCGCCACCGGCTGGAAATGGCGGGGCAGGGGAGTCCAGCGTGGCTGGACGCGGCGGGCAAGCGGGCCCTCGTCTTTTTGATGACGGTGACGGATCCGGTCACGGGACAGGCGCCTCTCTACGGTTCGAACGATGGCGCGAATGTGCTGCCCTTGGCTGAGGCAGGCTTTCTGGATATGCGGCCGGTGATCCAGATGGCCGCTGCGGTCTTTCGCGATGAGCTGCTCCTGCCGCCCGGCCCATGGGATGAAGCCGCCGCTTGGCTGAAGTCGGAATGGAATACACTGCCACGCGTTCCTTGGCCGGTCACGCCGGCGCGGTGGCATGCGGCGGAAGCCGGCTGTTTTCAGATAATCAATGGGCGTGACCGCCTCTTCCTGCGCTGTCCGACCCGTTTCCGTCACCGCCCGGCGCAGGCGGACATGCTGCATGCCGACATCTGGCATGGGGGCCGCCCGATCGCGCATGATGGAGGTTCATTTTCCTACAACTCGACCGAACGTTTCACTGTGCTGGGAACTGCCGGCGAACACAATGTGCTGACCGTGGACGGAAGGGAGCCTTTGAAAAAATTCAGCCGGTTCCTTTATCTGCCGTGGCCCGCGGGTCAGGCTGGGGAGTCGGGTCCAAGCGCCTTTCGCGCCAGTCACGATGGCTATACTGGCGTGGGAATCAAATGGACGCGGGAAGTGTCCCGCAGTGCGCAGGGGGCCGGTTTTGCCGTGCGCGACAAGGTGACGGGCGCCGCGGGGCGTACGCTGCGGTGGCACTGGCGTCTGGCTGATCTGCCTTGGGAAATGAAAGGGCAGGCAGGCCGGGTCGAGACATTGGACTATCGCGTCGGCTGGACCGGACCAGCCAATGCAAGAAGCAGTCTGCTGCGGGCGGATGAAGCGACGGCGCGAGGCTGGTGGTCACCGTATTATGGCTCCGTCGAACCGGCGGTATCGCTCCTGATCGAGATGGAGGCAAGCGGTGACGTTGAGCTGGTGACCGAGTTTTCTCCGCTTGTAGACTGACCATGGCGTATTGGGCTGCGATCATCCCTGGCAACCAATAACCCAGAACCGAGACCCCAAACACACATGCGTGTTTTATATTTCCACCAGCATTTCACCACGCCGGACGGCTCAAGTGGCACGAGGTCCTATGAGTTTGCCCGCGTGCTGGTCGCCCGGGGGCATCAAGTCACGATTGTCTGCGGGCAAATCAAAAGTGGTGGATTAAGTCTGCCTTGGGATGAGAAGGCTAAGTGGCACGCCGGAAAGGTGGATGGTATCAACGTCGTTGCCCTGCCGCTGGCCTATTCCAACCGGGACAGCATCGCCCAAAGGGCATGGGTATTTCTGCGGTTCGCGTGCCGGAGCATAGGTATCGCCTTGAGTGCTGATTATGACTTGCTCTTTGCCACCTCCACGCCGCTCACGGCGGCATTGCCGGGCATCGCGATGAAGCTCGCGCGAAGAGGGAAGCCGTTTGTTTTCGAAGTGCGCGATCTGTGGCCGGAGTTGCCACGGGCACTCGGGATGAAGAATCCGCTCCTCCTAGGTGGCATGAGTTTTCTTGAGTGGCTAGCCTACCGCTGTTCGGACGCCTGCGTGGGCCTATCTCCGGGAATTATTGACGGAATCAAGCGTCGCGCGCCTGCGGGTCGACGAGTGGAAATGATTCCCAACGGCTGCGATCTGGCGCTGTTTACTCCCGAGAAGCGAGCCCCGTTGGACCTTCCCGGGGTGCAACCGGGGGACTTCGTGGCCGGCTTTACTGGCGCCCACGGAATTGCCAATGGGCTGGATGCGGTGCTTGATGCCGCCGCTGAACTGAAACACCGCGGGCGGACTGACATCAAGCTGGTGCTGATCGGTGACGGCAACCAGAAGGACCGCCTCATGAAGCGCGCCCAGCGCGACTCTCTGGATAATTGCCTGTTTTTTCCCCCGGTGAAGAAGACCGAAATCGCTCGGATAACGGCAAGTTTTGATTGCGGTCTGCAAGTCCTAGCCGATGTGCCGGCATTTTACTACGGCACCTCTCCGAACAAATTCTTCGACTACCTCTCCTCCGGCGTGCCCGTTCTTGTCAACTACCCGGGTTGGCTGGCAGACCTCGTCTGTGAAACCTCATGTGGTGAGGTCGTTCCCTCGGGTCTACCAGAGGTTTTTGCGGATGTGCTCCTCCGACTTGCTGACAACCAAGAACGCTGCAAAGCAATGGGGCTCCAAGCGCGCAGACTGGCAGAGGATCAATTCTGTCGACAGCGTTTGGCACTTCAATGGATTCATCTTCTTGAGTCAGTCGCCGAAGTGCGGACTAATTAGTCGACAATTGTCGATTTGGAGAAATTTATGAAAAAACTCATCATTATCGGAGCGGGAGGATTTGGGCGCGAGGTGCTTGCGTGGGCAAAGCAGTCGCACGAACATGGTCGCGAGTGGACCATCAAGGGATTTCTTGACGACAATCCTGACGCTGTCGCGGGCAAGAATGTCACTGCGCCCGTATTGGGAAAGCCTTCCGAGTATCAGCCGACTCCAGAGGATGTCTTTGTTTGCGCAATTGGCACTCCCGCGGCGAAGCAAGCTGTGCAAGAGTCTCTTGCTGCGAAGGGGGGTGTGTTCATCAACATTGTCCATCCGACGGCGGTGCTGGGAGAAAATGTTCAACTGGGTGCGGGAGTGATACTTTGCCCGCAGGTCGTCGTGACGGTCAATGCAGTGATCGGCGATGGTGTTGCCCTCAATTTACAGACGATCGTTGGACACGATGCGGTGATCGGAAAGTGGTGCCAAATCAGTCCGCATTGCGATATCCTGGGCTATGCCCAATTGGGCGATGGCGTGTTCATGGGAAGTCACGCCGTGGTATTGCCCAGCGTGAAAATTGGTGCCAACGCGATTCTCGGGGCAGGTGCAATTGCCAGTCGGGATATTCCCACTGGGTCCACGGCGGTGGGCATTCCGGCGAAGCCGAGGTAACCTATGACGAAGTCACAGTTCCATTGGTTGTCGGTCGCCGGTTTGGCAGTGCTGGCTGCAGCGGTCTTTCTTCAGTTTAGCCAGGTGAGGAATGCCTCCGAAGGGGACATCGATGCTCCCCGAAATGCACACTATTTCGAAGGGAAGATACCGAGAACCGTGTCGGGGTGGAACTCTCAGGAACTGCCGCTTGGAGTCACTGAGCTGCTGCAAGGACAGGTGGCGGCGATTTTGAACTTCGATGCCTATGTTTTCCGGGAATTTCGGCGCGGAGGCGCGCGTTTTGCGGTTTATGCGGCATATTGGAGTCCCGGGCGAATGCCGGTTAGTCGCGTGGTATCCCACACCCCGGATCGTTGTTGGACCGAGAACGGTTGGAATTGTGAAAGCATGACCTTCAATGAAGTGTGGAACGTTGAGGGAATCGGGATGTTCGCTCCGAACCAGCGACGGATTTTTCAGTCTCCCACCGGGGAAACTGAGCATGTGGTCTTCTGGCATTTGGTCGAGGGCCGGTCATTTGATTTTGGCGATCGCTTTACAGCGATCACGGACCCCAAAATGTGGTTAAAGCAAACGGTCGCTTATGCTGTGGCTGGGAGCGGGGAACAATGTTTCGTGCGTGTCACTAGCGACCGGCCACTTGACCAGTTTGCTGATGATCCCGGCTGGCGAGAGATCCTCCACGCGCTCGCCGGACTGGGGTTGGTTCCGCGCAACGCAGTCAACTAACCAACTGGAATCGGTGGCATTTGGTGCATTGACGCGATGGGCCGAAGGCTGTCGCATTTCGCCCTGATTCAACCGTGAGCAACCCACGCATCTACCTCTCTTCTCCCCACATGGGCGGCGATGAAATCGCCCTCGTGCAGGAGGCCTTTGCGACCAACTGGATCGCGCCGCTGGGGCCGCACGTTGATCAATTCGAGGCGGAGTTCGCGGAGCGAATCGGCAACTCCAAGTTATTGGATAAGAGTTATTCGTTATTGGGGGAGGACGCCAAGCGTCAGTTATCGGTCGGGGGTTCTTTGTTATTGGGTTCGAGCCCTGATAGCCATTTTCCTACAACTAATAATCAATCACCTTTAACTATTAACCCAGCGCCACTTCATGCTGCCGCCCTGTCGTCCGGTACCGCGGCGCTGCACCTGGCGATGCGGTGGCTCAAGCTTCAGCCGGGGGACGAGGTCATTTGCTCTTCGCTGACTTTTTCCGCGAGCGTCAATCCCGTGCTCTACGAGCGGGCCACCCCGGTGTTCGTGGATTGCGACGACGTATCTTGGAACATGAACCCGGATTTGCTGGTGGAGGCCATCGAGGACCGGATCAAGCGGGGCAAGAAACCCAAGGCGGTCATTTTGGTTCATCTCTACGGCCAGAGCGCCGACATCGATCCTATCGCGGCGACGTGTGCGAAGCATGGGATACCTTTGATTGAGGATGCGGCGGAAGCTTTGGGCGCCGTTTATTACGGCGCCAAGCAGTTATCGGATGAGGGTTCTCAGTTATTTGGCCAGGGCACCAATAACCCTGATCAAGTAACCAATAACCAAAACACACCGCGCATTCCCATTGCTCCTGGAACAGCGGGAATGTGCGGCGTGTTTTCCTTCAACGGGAACAAGATCATCACGACGTCGGGCGGGGGCATGCTGACTTCCCGCGATCCGAAACTGATCGAGAAAGCCCGGTTCTGGGCGACGCAGTCGCGCGATCCGGCGCCGCATTACGAACACTCCGAAGTCGGGTTCAATTACCGGATGAGCAATGTCCTCGCGGCCATCGGTCGCGGACAACTTCGCGTGCTCGAGCAGCGCGTGGAAGCCCGGCGCGCCAATTGCGCGTTCTACCAGGATGCTTTCAAGGATCTGCCGGGAGTCACCTTCATGCCGGAGGCGGATTTCGGACGCTGCACGCGCTGGCTGACCTGCCTCACCATCGATCCGAAGGTGGCGGGGCTTGATCGGGAGAAAGTTCGCCTGGCGATGCTGGAGGAGAACATCGAGGCCCGGCCGGTGTGGAAGCCGATGCACCGGCAGCCGATCTTCAAGGATTGTGCCGTCTATGGCGGCGCGGTGTCGGAGCGGCTGTTTGAACACGGGCTGTGCCTGCCGTCGGGCTCGAATCTGACGACGGGAGATCTCGAGCGGGTCGTGGAGGTGGTGCGTCGCGTCTTCGCGCGGGGCGCAGCCAGTTAATTGATATATGTTATTGGTTATTGGGGTGGGGCGGCCTGTGGCCGCGGTTATTGGTTACTTGGGGTCGGAACTGATAACGGATTACCTCCATCCAATAACTGACTGCACAGTTACGCCTTGGCCAAGGACAAGACGACTGTAGTGTGCAGTCACGGGCCACCAACAAGGAGGAATTCACCATGCCAAAAACAGTTCGTTCGTTTGAGGATCTGGAGTGTTGGCAGGCCAGCAGAGAGCTGCGCCTCTTCATTGCCCGGGAGGTCGCACCGCAACTCCCCGTGCATGAGAAGTTCCACTTGAATCAGCAAATCCTGGACGCAGCGCGATCGGTGACGGCGAATATCGCCGAGGGCTATGGGCGCTTTCACTATCTCGACAATTCCAAGTTTTGCAGCAATGCGCGTGGGTCGTGCTGCGAGGTTCTCGATCATCTGATAACGGCAAATGATGAGGGTCTCATCGACGGCAGCGTTTTGGCCCTGGGGCGGGAGAAAGTGCAATTGGCGCTCAAGCTGATCAACGGCTACATGAGCTACCTGAAGCGAGCCGCCAATTCAGCCCAATAACCAATAACAATTAACCAATCACCGAGCTCTTGCCTCTCTTCGCTAAGCGCCTCTTCGATCTCACGGCTGTAATCCTCACGGCACCGCTTTGGCTGCCGCTGCTGGGGTTGATCGCGTTGCTCGTGCGGCGGAAACTCGGTTCGCCGGTGTTCTTCCGGCAAAGAAGGCCGGGTTTCCGAGAAGTGATTTTCGAAATGACCAAGTTTCGCACCATGCGCGATGACCGGGATGAGACCGGACGGCTGATGGCTGACGACAGACGGTTGACGCCATTCGGTAAGTGGCTCAGGTCGACTTCGCTGGATGAGCTGCCGGAACTGATCAACATCCTGAAAGGGGAGATGAGCCTCGTGGGCCCCCGACCGCTCTTGGTGCAATATCTGCCCCGCTACAGCCCGACCCAACGGCGCCGTCATGAGGTTCCGCCCGGACTGACCGGCTGGGCCCAGATCAACGGACGCAACGCGCTGTCGTGGGAGGAGAAATTCGCGTTGGACGTCTGGTATGTGGACCATCGCGGTTTCTGGCTCGATTTGCGCATTCTTTTCCGCACCGTCTGGCAGGTTGTCACGCGCAAGGGCATTTCGTCCCCGGGTGACGCGACCATGCCCGAGTTTCAATCCCCGCGTCCATCGCCCACCCGTGAGTCTTAACCGCGCCGCCCCGACTTCGATCTCGGCCCTTGGAGAGCAGGCGATCCGCATGGCGGCGCTGGTCTTGCTCTATTGTGCCCTGCTCGCCGGTTGCCGTTACTTCGCCTACGAACTCCGTTTCGATTTTCTGGTGCCGGCCCAGTTTCAGGAAGAGCGGCTGATGTCGATTGCGGTGAATCTGCCGATCAAGCTCCTGTGCCTCCTGCTGTTTCGCCAGTTCGGCAGCCTGCTGACCTATTTCAGTGTGCCGGATCTGCTGCGCATCGCGGCGGCGATGGCCACGGCCAATTTCGCCACCTATCTGCTGCGGTTGGGGGTTACGCCCGGAATGCTGTCACCGCGGGGCGTCGTGTTGACGGATTTTGTGCTGTCGGTCGGTGCCTTGAGTTTCATGCGGCTCAGTTTCCGCATCTACCGGGAACGGTTTGCAGCCGGTACCCGCAATAGCGACGCCAAGCCGGCGCGGCGGATTGCCGTGCTCGGAGCCGGCGATGCCGGGGCGCAGTTCGTGCAGGAAGCGCAGGCCCGGCCGGCGTTGTGCCTGAAGCCGGTGTTCTTTCTCGATGATGACTGGCAAAAGCACGGGCATCACATCCATGGCGTGCCGGTGCTCGGCGCACCCGACCAGATCGCGAAGTGGAGCAAGGAATACAAGGTGGACGCGGCGGTGCTCGCGATGCCCTCCGCGCCGGTCAAGCGCGTCCAGGAAATCTACAAACTGTTTACCGCGGTGGGACTGCGGGTGGAAATCATCCCGTCGATGTCGGAACTCGCCACGGGCCGGGTCCAGGTGACGAAGATCCGGCCGGTCCAAGTGGAGGATTTGCTGGGCCGGGCCACCGTGGATCTGCGGTCGGATGACATCACCGCGTTGGTGCGCGAGAAAATCGTGCTGGTGACGGGGGCGGGCGGCAGCATCGGCAGCGAGCTGTGCCGACAGATCGCGGGATGCGATCCGCAGCGCCTGCTGCTGGTGGAGCAGGCGGAGGGCAGCCTCTTTGCCATCGAGAGCGAGCTGAACGAGGGAGGCTTCAAGAACATGATCGTGCCGCTCGTCGCGGACATCCTCGATGAACCGCGGATGAAGTTCATCTTTGAGCGGTATCGTCCGCAGATCGTGTTTCACGCGGCGGCCCACAAGCATGTGTTCATGATGGAACGCCAGCCCGGTGAGGCGGTGAAAAACAACACGTCCGGGACGCGACTGCTGGGCGAGATCGCCTCGGCCCATGGGGTGGAGTCCTTCGTCTTCATCTCCACCGACAAGGCGATCAATCCGACGAGCGTGATGGGTGCGACCAAGCGCTTGGCGGAAATGTATCTCCAGCACCTGCA
>JAUXOH010000382.1 GCA_030682505.1 Candidatus Didemnitutus sp.
CTGCAGTCGGTCGCCCACACCACCCATGTGCCCGAGATGGTCACCGGCGCCCTGTTTGCCGGACTGCTCGGCTCGGTCTATTCCTTCATGCAGTTCATTTTCTCGCCGGTGTGGGGCTCACGCTCCGACCGACTGGGTCGACGACCGGTCCTTTTGGTCACGGTGGCCGGCAATGCCTTGAGTTTCCTCGTGCTCGTCTTCAGCGGGTCCTTCACGATTTTCTTTCTCGGACGCATCTTCAGCGGCATCATGGGCGGCAATCTCGCGGTGGCCATCGCGGCGGTGGCCGATGTCACCACCCGCGAAGGTCGCGCCAAAGGCATGGGCATTGTCGGGGCCGCGTTTGGGTTGGGGTTCTTGACCGGCCCAGCCATCGGTGGCCTGACCGCGCACCTCAACTTACTCGACGCTTACCCCGGGCTCGGGGCGGTGGGCATCCATCCCTTCAGTGTGCCAGCCGCCATCGGCTTCGGGCTTTGCCTCGTCAACTTGGCGTGGGTCGCCGTGCGCTTTCACGAAACGCTGCCGCCGGAAAAACGCGGGACGGCCGCCGCGACCCTGCGGGAGCGCAATCCGCTCCGCGCCTTGCTGACGCTGCCCAATCTCGCGATTCGACGCGTCAACGTCGTTGGATTCCTTCTGACCTTTGGCTTCAGCTTTTTCGAGACGATCATCAGTTTTTTCACCGCCGAAAAACTCGGTTACACGCCCCGCGGTCTCACGCTCATCTTTGTGCATTTGGGCCTCGTTTCGATCTTCACCCAAGGGGTGTTGGTGAGGAAATTCGTGCCGCTGATCGGCGAGAAGCGCGCCGCGTTGTTTGGCATCAGCGCGATCGCGTTGTCGTTCATTTTGCTCGGTTACGTGATCGGCGTCGCGCAATCCGTCCAATGGATGTTTGCCTCCCTCACGCTCTGTGCGGTCGGTTCCGGTTTCGCCAACGTGGGGCTTTCCTCGCTGATCTCGCTCTATGCGGGCCCGGAGGAACAGGGCAAGATCACGGGCATCTTCCGCTCGATGGGGTTTCTGGCCCGGGCGTGCAGTCCCGTCGTGGCCGGCATCATCTTTTTCAAGACGGGCGGCACCGTGACCTTTGCCGTGGCCGGCGTCTTTCTTCTCGTGCCGGTGGCGCTTGGCCTCCGTTTGCCGCAGCCAGGAAAATGAACCACCAGCGGCCTCACGATGCGCCAGACGACCGTCGATTCGACTGGTCCGGTGCGCGCCTGTTGGCCGGGTGTCTGGGCCTGTTGCTCATCAGCGGCTGCGCCACCGGGTCTCGGCGCGAGGCCACGGAAGGCAGGCTCGTTCAAACCCAAGTTGCGGCGCTGCCCGCGCAGATTGTTTCCAATTTCTTCCTCGTGGAGGCCGTGCAGGCGGACGGACGGCCCGCCCGCTTTATCATCGATACCGGATCGACGGCCAACCTCGTCTCCATCGATTTGGCGACCCGCCTGGGCCAGCGCGACCGGGCCCGGGCGCGTCGGACCGTGCAGGTTCGCTCGGCCAACGGGGGTGAAGTCTCGTTGGAACAAGTAACCTTGCGTCGTTTGCAGTTGGCTGCCGCGCGATTTGAGCGCGTACCGGCCCTCGTCTTTGATTTTGGCGATCTTTCAGCCCATCTCGGAGTTCGCATCGACGGCTTGATCGGTTTCCCGCTTTTCCACGACACCCGCCTGACGCTGGAGTATCTGCAGGCGCGTCTGGTTCTGACGCCTCACTCGATTGCCACCTCCTTCCCCGCCGATCCGACGGCCAGCGACTCCCCGCTTTCGTTCAACAACGAACAAGGTACTCCGCTCATTCCCGTCCAAATGGGAAATGAATCGTTTGTTGCGCTGGTCGACAGCGGCAGCGACGGGGCGCTCAATCTCAATCCCGCCGGCCTGCACCCGCGTTTTCTTTTTGGTCCCCGTTCCGGCACGGTTGTTTCGTCGCTGGCCGGCGATCGTCGGCAACTCGCCGGTCGGCTCGGGCAGGATGTGCTCATCGGCAGTCATACGATCACTCAGCCCATCGTCGATCTCACGGATCAGCTTTCCTCCATCGGCGGGGAAATCTTGCGGCACTTCAATCTCACCTTCGATCAACGGAATAACACCGTGGTTTTCTCCCGCCCTGTTGATGGCGCCGTGGTGATGGAGCCGCGGCGCAGCACGGGGCTGTCGTTGGTTCGCGCACCCATCTATTGGCGGGTCATGGCGGTGATCGAGGATTCCCCTTCCACCCATCTCGGGGTGCGAGCTGGCGACCTCATTGTCCGGATCAACGGCGAACCGGTCGACCGATGGGGACTCGATCGCTATGCCACGCTCCTCGCTTCGGCGGCCAAGGTGACCTATACTTTTCTCGCTGGCACTCGTGAATTCGACCTCGAGATTCCGGTCTTTGAATTAGTGCCCTAACCGCGACTCTTGCTCGAGGAATGACCGCGACCCGCACGCGTCCGCTGGGCCACCGGTCAACCAACGCGTAGCATTGGGCAACCGGGGCCCAGCAAACCACTCCGATGAGGAGCATAGTTTGTCAGGCTCACCCATCGTCATGAACCTGCAACATGATCGCTCTGCTTGGTTGCACGGTCCCCCCTCGGTTTGCCAAGCGCAACCCGTCCATCCCCGGCAATGCCGCCGCCTCGTCCTGCTGGGCGCCCCCGGCGTCGGCAAGGGAACTCAGGCGGCGTTTCTTTCCGCCACCTTCGGCTCCTGTCATCTCTCCACGGGAGACGTCTTCCGTACGGCCCGCCAGTGTGGCCGAGAGAACTCGTCTCCTGCCCTGAAGGATGCCCTGACGCGCATGAATCGCGGCGAACTCGTGACCGACGAAACCGTGCTCGAGATCATCCGGGAGCGCACGACCTGTCTCGCCTGCCGCGGGGGCTTTGTGCTCGATGGTTTTCCGCGCACGGTGCCGCAAGCCGACGTGCTGGACGCCCATCTCGGTTACGAAGGCATGGTGCTCGACGCGATCATCAGCTACGAATTGCCTCTGCCTGAGTTGGTTATTCGCATTGGCGGTCGGCGCACGTGTCCCGTCTGCAAGGCGGTCTATCACGTGGACTCCCGGCCACCGCGCACCCCGGGCGCCTGCGACACCTGCGGCTCGAAGCTCATCGTCCGTGAGGACGATCAACCTGATGCCGTGCTGGTGCGCCAGGAAGCCTACCAAAGGAACACGGCGCCGCTGCTGGAGTATTATGCGAAGCGCAAGCTCCTTGTGCACGTCGACGCGCAAGGCACGCCCGAAGAAGTGTTCGCCCGCACGATCACCGCGCTGGGCGACAAGCGTTAAGGCTTACTTCTGCTCGACGCTGAAT
>JAUXOH010000385.1 GCA_030682505.1 Candidatus Didemnitutus sp.
AGGGAGACGACCTGTTTACGGAGATCCCGATCAAATTCACCCTCGCGGCCATTGGCGGCACGATTCATGTGCCGACCTTGCAGGGCAAAGCTACCCTCAAGATCCCCGCTGGCACCCAATCAGGAACCACCTTCCGTCTTAAAGGCCGTGGCATGCCCCACTTGCGCGGTGGAGCGCACGGGGATCAGTTGATTCGCATGCACGTTGAGGTGCCCACCTCGCTTAGTAGTGAGCAACGCAAGAAGCTCGAAGACTTTGCGCACGCTTGCGGAGATGCGGATGAACCGGTCTCCAAGTCCTTTTTTGAGAAAGCCAAAAAATTCTTCTGAGGATTTTGCGAGACCATCCGATGACAAGGACCACAGTGGGGTGTGGTCTTTTTTGTGGGTCGGCAGTTTCTGCCGAGCTCGGCAAAGATTGCCGCCGCGCGAGGATGGCCCAAGGACCACTCGACGTGCTGAATTCGGTTAAAGTTTTAATACGGTGATCAATAATGGTTAACGACGGCGTGCCAAACGTTGGCACCGGCGTTGCTTGGGCTGGGGCAGATGAACATCGGCCTCTACCAAAGTGCCTCCTCGCTCTCCGCTCTCGAGCGCTGGCAGGACGTCGTCGCGCAGAATATCACTTCTTCGCAAACGACCGGCTATCGTAAGCGCACCGTTCAGTTCTCCAGCGAGGTCGCGGGCAAATGGAACATCAACCCGGATTCCAAGAGTGGCGGGATCGAAAACGAGCACGCGGTCGTTTTCACCCGAGCGACCAACGGAATCAATTTTTTCACCGGTGAGACGCAACCCACTCGCCGCGAGCTTGATGTAGCGATCCAGGGCGACGGATTTTTTGAAATGAAGGGGCAGGGCGACCAAAAGCTCTATACGCGCAGCGGTGAGTTTCGCGTTACCCCGGAGCGGGTGTTGGTCGGCACCGGCGGGCACGAAGTCATGACGGAAGGGGGCAGCCCGGTCACCCTGACTGCCAGCGGTGGGCCCGTTACGTTCAATCGCGACGGCACGATTTTCCAAGGCGGCATTTCTCTCGGTAAGCTCTCAGTGGTCAGCTTCAAGGACACCGCCGGGTTGGTTCCGTCGGGTGGAGGCATGTTCTTTGCCACCCCAGGCGCCGGACGAACGAGCGTGGACGAGCCTGAGCTGATGCAGGGCTACCTCGAGCAGAGTAACGTCCAGCCGCTCCGTGAGATGGTCGATCTCGTCCTGATTTCCCGCGCCTACGAAGCCAACCAAAAGATCATCACCGCGGTCGACCAACAGATGGGCAAGACGCTCGAGGCGCTTGGCTAACCTGCGACTCCCCCTGACTGACACCTCCCTGGCCATCGACCTTCAACCCCGCCGCTCATGAATCTCTCGCTCTATTCTGCCGCCACCGGCATGGAGGCCCAGCAGCTCAACCTTAACACGATCGCGAACAATCTCGCGAACGTGAATACGCCGGGCTTCAAGCGCAGCAAGATCGAGTTTCAGGATCTCCTCTACCAGCGTCCGCGCGCCTCGGGCACCGACGGCGGTGGTGGCAATTTGGTGCCCACCGGAATTGAAGTCGGTAACGGTTCCCGCGTTGCCGCGACCTCCAAGGTTTTCACCCAAGGCCAGCTCACCAACACGGGCGAGAAGCTCGACCTCGCCATCCAGGGCGACGGGTTTTTTGAAGTGCAGCGGCCCGACGGCACCGTCGGTTATACCCGCGATGGCTCACTGAAACTCAATGCGCAGGGGCAGGTCGTGAACATTGATGGCTTTCCGATTCTCAGTGGTTTTCAAACCATCCCTCCGGGCGCCGAAATGATGATTTCCGAGGATGGAAACGTCACCGTCACCACGCCCAGTGGTTCACAGTCCTTCCGGATCACCCTCACCCGTTTCGCCAATCCCTCCGGTCTCCGCTCGCTCGGTGGCAATCTCTATGAAGAGACGGGCGGCTCCGGCACGCCGGAAACAGGCTCCCCGGGCGAACAGGGCTTCGGTCGCACCGTTCAAGGCTACATGGAAGCTTCCAACGTGAACATCGTTGAAGAAATGGTGAACCTGATCATCGCCCAGCGCGCATACGAAATTAACTCCAAGTCGGTCCAAGCCTCCGACGAGATGCTGCAAAACGTCGCAGCCATGAAGCGTTGATCTCCATGCGCGCGCTTCTCTCCAGTTTCTTCGCCCTCACGGCCGCGATTGCTCTCGTGGCGGCGGCTTCGCCCGAAAAGTCCGAGCGTCCCCTCTCGCAGGAGGTGTTCGCGGCCACCCTCGGTGGCGATCTCTCCGCGCACTTCAATCTCGAGGGCGAACTGCGGCTCGAATTTCTTCGTCCATGGATCTCGCCCGATCGCAGCGCCCGTGAATGGCTCGTGCAAATCATGGAGTTTCCGAGTGTGCCCACCACTTCGATGCTCCTGCGCTGCCGCATCTATGCGGATGGCGAGTCGGTGGGCGAACAAACGCTCATGGTGCGCGCCTCGCTCTGGCGTGATGCTTGGATGGCGCGCCAGCCGCTCGCCCACAATGCGGCCTTTGATGTCTCCCTGCTGGAAACCCGCCGCGTCGATATGTTCCGTGATCGCGACGCACTGCCCGCTGTCGTGGGCGATCGCTCCTATATCTTCGTCCGCAGTGTCCAAGCCGGTCGTCTGCTGACCTGGCGCGATGTCGCCCGCCGTCCATTGGTGCGCAAGGGCGAGGTCGTCGAGGTGTCGGCCTCCGCCGGTCAACTGATCGTGACCATGAAGGGTCTGGCCATGCAGAACGGCGCGCACGGCGAGGTCGTCACCATTCGCAATCTGGATTCGAGGAAGGATTTTTCCGCATTCGTCATCGATGAAAACCACGTCCAAGTCCGCTTCTAACATCGCTCTGGGCGTCGCCGCCGTCCTGTTGGCTGCCGCACCGGTTGCCGCGTCTTCCGGTTCGCTCTGGGCTGGGTCGGGCACCTCGGATCGCAGCATGTTTGCCGACCGCAAGGCCGCGCGCGCGGGCGACATTCTCACGGTGGTGGTTTCCGAAAGCGCCAACGCCACCAATACCCAGAGCAAGTCCTCGAACCGGTCATCTTCCCTTGAAGATGCGGTGGAACGTTTTCTTTTCAGCGCGGCCACGAGCGGCTTGGGCACGCATAATGGCGAGCTGCCGAGCACCAGCATCAAGGGCAACGCCAGCCAGTCGGGCGGTGGCGCCGTGTCCAACAATCAATCACTCACGAGTCGGGCTGCCGTCCTCGTGACGGACGTCATGCCGAACGGCAATCTGGTGATCGAGGGTGTGCGCGTCGTGACCTTTTCAGGCGAGACCCAATATGTCGTGCTGCACGGCTTGGTTCGACCCGACGACATCTCGTCCGGCAACACCATCTTCTCCTCCAATATCGCGGATGCCCGGGTGGAGTTTGTGGCGGAAGGCAGTCTGACCGAAGCGCAAAAGCGCGGCTGGATCACCAAACTTTACGAGAAACTTCGCCCCTTCTAATCCGAACGCATTGCCACTGAGGATCACGGATGAATTTTACAGGATGTAACCTTTCAAAAATCTCGCGCGCGACCTTGGGTCGCCCGCTCCTGGCGTTCCTTTTCTGGTCCGCCAGCTTTGGGATGCTCCAAGCCGCGCGCGTCAAGGACCTGACGATGGTCGAAGGCGAGCGGGACAATCAGCTGGTCGGCTACGGGCTCGTGGTTGGTCTCGCCGGTGAAGGCGACAGTAACGCCGCCTCCACCCTGAAGGCGGTGGCGAACACGCTGCAACGTTTCGGTCTGACGGTTTCGGCCCAGGATATTAAGGCGAAGAACGTCGCGGCGGTGATGCTGACGGCGAATATCAGCGCGTTCCTAAAACCGGGTGCGCGGATCGATGTTTTGGTGGCGTCAATCGGTGATGCCAAGACTTTGCAGGGCGGCGTGTTGCTGCAGACTCCGTTGACCGGAGCAGACGGCCGCGTCTATGCGGTCGGGCAGGGTGCAATTGCCATCGGCGGGTTTCTCGGCGGCTCGGGTGGGGCTGGCGGCGCCACGGTGCAAAAGAATCATCCAACCGTGGGAATGATCTCCAATGGCGCGATTGTTGAGCGCGAGATTCCGACCCAATTCGTGCGCGACGACGTGCTTCGCCTCCTGCTGCACAATCCTGACTTTACCTCCGCTGCGCGTCTGGCGGATGCGGTCAATCTTCGTTGGCCGGCGGCTTTTGCCCAAGCCACCGACTCTGCCACGATCCAAGTCAAGGTTCCCGATGAATACCGCGGGCGCGACGTCGCGTTTCTCGCTGATCTGGGCACGATTGAAGTGCAACCCGATACGCTCGCTCGCATCGTGCTCAACGAGCGCACCGGCACGATTGTCGCCACTGCCACGGTGCGGATCTCGCATGTCGCCATCGCCCATGGCGCACTGACGATCACGATCACGAACAACATCGGGGTCAGTCAGCCCAATGCTTTTAACAATTCGGGTGAAACCGTGGTCGTGCCGAGCACGCAGACCGACGTGAGCGAAACCAAGGGCGGTTTCACGGTGGTCAATGAACCTCCGACCATCGAACGTCTCGCCGCCGCGCTGAACGCCTTGGGCGTCTCCACGCGCGACATGATGGCGATCTTCCAATCGCTCAAGCGCGCCGGTGCGCTGCAAGCCGACTTGATCATCAACTGAGTCATGAACGTCTCTTCCGTCAATCCCGCCGCCACCTCTTCGGCGCTCCTCATGAGCCAGCCGGGCAAGTTGGCGCATCTGCCCCAGTCGGAGCAGGTGAAAGCAGTCTCCGCCCAGTTTGAAGCCGTGCTGCTCCGCCAGTTCCTGCAAGAAAGCATTGGCAACATCATGGGCGGCAAGGAAGCGGGAGCTGCCGGTGGCATTTACGGTTTTCTGCTGACCGATGTTCTGGCCAACCAACTTGCCCAAGGGGGCGGGTTGGGCATGAGCAAGGTATTGCAACAACAACTTTCACCCCGCGCCTCAATCGCTGCGGTGGATGAAACCAAACTCACTTCTGAGCCATGAACCTACAATGGCATGTCATCGCGGAATCCCTCCGGCAGGAAATCGTCGGGTATGGTGGACTCCTTGCTCTTTTCGAGGAACAACAGCTCTTCCTCTTCCGTCGCGACGCTGATTCGGTTCTCCGCCTGAGCGCG
>JAUXOH010000402.1 GCA_030682505.1 Candidatus Didemnitutus sp.
GGCAGGCGTGTTCATCGGCTCGGCCATCTGGTGGCTCGCCCTGAGCATGGGCGCGGGTGCCTTGCGCGACAAACTGCACGCTGAGGCGCTGCATGTGGTGCACGTGATCTCCGGCATCTTCATTTCCGCGCTCGGCCTGTGGCAATTGGGACTCTTCGTCTACAAGCTTTTCCGCTGACCCCGCGCCACGCAACTTTCCGCCGACCACCAATGACCAATTCCTGGGATAGCATCAAGATCCTCTCCGATTCCACGCGACTGCGGCTCCTCGCGCTGTTGTTCAAGGAGGAGTTGTCCGTCGCCGAACTCCAGGAAATCCTCGGCATGGCCCAGTCGCGCATCTCGTCGCAGCTCGCCCTGCTGCGGCAGGCCGGCTTCGTTTCCGACCGGCGCGACGGCAAGAAAGCGTTCTACTCTCTGCGCGCCAATCTGCCCGCCAAGCACCTGGCGCTCCTCAAGGCCGCGTGTGAAGCGGTCGCCGATTTGCCGGAGTCGAAGGAGGATCGCGATAACGTCGATCGCATCCTGCAAAAACGCCGCCGCCTCTCGGAGCAGTATTTCAATCTCATCGCCGGTCGCCTGGGCAAGGGCTACTGCCCGGGCCGCTCGTGGGAAGCGCTCGGCCACCTCGCGCTGCGTCTGGTGCCCGCGATTACCGTGGCCGATCTCGGCGCGGGCGAAGGCCTCGTCTCGCAACTCCTCGCCCACCGCGCCGAACGCGTGTGGTGCATCGACAACTCGCCCAAGATGGTCGAGGTCGGCACCGAACTCGCGAAGAAGAACGGACTCGCCAATCTCACCTACAAGCTGGGCGACATCGAACGGGTGCCGCTGGCCGACAAGTCCGTTGACCTCGCCATTCTCTCGCAGGCCCTGCACCACGCCAGCCATCCGCAAACGGCGGTCAACGAGGCGTTCCGCATCCTGAAGCCCGGCGGCCAGCTGCTGGTGCTCGATCTCAAGGAGCACGCCTTTGAACAGGCGCACGAAACCTACGGTGATCTCTGGCTCGGCTTCAAGGAAAGCGCGCTGCACGGTTTCCTGAAGAACGCCGGCTTCCAAAAGGTCGAAGTCACCCGGGTCTCCCGCGAGGAGTCCGAACCGCATTTCGAAACGCTGCTCGCGAGCGGAGTGAAAAAATAGCCCGCGGCAGTCCCTGACCCTGCGCGCTCATCCCTCCGCCATGTGGCGGTGGTGGAAGGCGAGGATCATCTCCTGCGTCTTGCGGGAATCGGTTTGCGCGAGCGCGTCGGTCGCCAGTTTTTCGGCATCGCTGAACTTCATCGCCCGAATGACAAACTTCACCGCCGGCAGCAGCGGCGGCGACATGCTGAGCTCGTCCACCCCCAGGCCGATGAGCAACGGGGCGAACAACGCATCACCCGCCATCTCGCCGCACACGCTCACCTTGAGGCGTTGCCGGTGCGCCGCGTCGATCACCTGTTTCAGCACCCGCAGCACCGCCGGGTGCGCCGGATCGTAGAGGTGGGCAATCCGGTCGTTGCCGCGATCAATCGCCAGCAGGTATTGGATGAGATCGTTGGTGCCGATGCTGAAGAACTGACAGTGCGGCGCGAGCAGGTCGGCGGCCAGCGCCGCGCTCGGAATCTCGATCATTGTGCCGACCCGGATTTTCTCATCGAAAGCCAGCTGGCGGGCCCGCAAGTCGGCTTTGGCTTCCCCGAGCAGCCGGTTGACCGCCTCCAGTTCGAGCGGGCCGCTGATCATCGGATACATCACCTCCACCTTGCCGTGGGCACTCGCCCGCAAAATGGCGCGAAGTTGATCCTTGAACATCTCCGGATGCTCGAGGCACAGGCGGATGGCGCGAAAACCCAGAAACGGATTCGCCTCCGGGCCGATCAGCTCCGGGTTGCTCGGCAACGGTTTGTCGCCGCCGATATCGAGCGTGCGAATCGTCACCGTGGCCGGCGCGAGACCCTCGGCAATCGCCCGGTAGTCGGCGTATTGCTCCTCTTCCGTCGGCAAGGTGGTCGCATTGAGGAAAAGAAACTCCGTCCGGTAGAGGCCCACGCCGTCGGCGTGATACTGCTGCACCAGCCCCACCTCGTCGGCTTTCTCAATGTTGGCGCGCAACGTCACGTGCACCCCATCGGCCGTTTCCGGCGGCAGCTCGATCGCCGCCATCAAACGCGACTCAAAGGAACTTTTCTCCGTTTGGATGATGCGGTAACGGGCCAGCGTCTCCTCGGTCGGATGCAGAATCACGAGGCCCTCGTAGCCATCGACGATCAGCCAGTCACCGTCCTCCACCACGGCCGTGAGACTGCGGGCGCCGACCACCGACGGAATCTTCATCGACCGCGCCACGATCACGGCGTGGCTGGTCCGGCTGCCGCTGTCGGTCACGATGCCCAGCGCCGCGCTGCGATCGATGCCCGCCGACTCGGAAGGCGAAATCTCGTGCGCGACAATGATGCGCTTCTCCACCAGCTCCGTGAGTTGCCGCGCGGTCTGTCCGAGCAGGACATGCAGCAAGCGCCGGGTGACGTCCTTGATGTCAGCCGCCCGCTCGCGCAGATACTCGTCGTCAATTTCGGCAAAGGCCGAGATGTAGCGTTGGGCAATCGCGTTGAAGCAGGTCTCGATGTTCAGCCCGCTGTTTTCAAATTCGCGGATGGTTTCCGAGATCAACGCCTGGTCTTCGAGCACCATCTGGTGCGCATCGAAGATCAGGGCCTCGGCCTCGCTCAGGTTCGTGCTGACCTCGAGCTGGATCTTGGCGATCTGCTGCCGCGTCGTGACCAGCGCCTGGTCGAAGCGCTCGATTTCCGCGGCGCGACGGGCCGGCTCCACCGTGTAGCGCGGAATCTCGAGTTCACTCTGGAGATAGAGAAACGCCTGGCCGTGGGCGATGCCACGCGATGCGGCAACACCCCGGATGACTGTCTCGGTTTTGCCGTGCGATTCCATGAGTTCTGCCCGCGGATTAACCCCCCGTCCCACAGTGCGGTCAATGCTCAACTAGGCGAGCCGGGTATCGATAAGGGTCGCCGTCTCGCCCCAAGCCGCGCGAATCACCGCCGCCAGCGGAGCCGCCTCATCGCCCTCGCCGAGCAGGGCGAAACACGCGCTGCCACTGCCGCTCAGGCGGGCGCAGACGCCAAAATCGGCCTGCAATTTCTCC
>JAUXOH010000407.1 GCA_030682505.1 Candidatus Didemnitutus sp.
TTCCAGCGCGGTATCAATCCGGAGACGACCCACCCCGCATTTTACTTTCCGACTGAAATCCAAGGGTGTCGGGTAAAGGCAGTGCACCGGATCATCAACCAACTCGGCCCCGGCAAACGCCGCGATCGCGGCCCGCGCCGCCGCCAAGTCCACCGGGCGCTCGAATTCGGCCGACACGGCGACCGAGTGCGCCCGCACCACCGGCACCCGCACACAGGTTGCGGAAACTTTCAGCCCGGGCAGTCCCATGATCTTGCGACTCTCCTCGCGCATCTTGGTTTCTTCGCCCGTGTAGCCATCCGCGCCGAAAGAATCGACCTGCGGGATCGCATTGAACGCGATTTGATAGGGATAAACTTTCCGCGGCATCACCCCACCCTTCACGTGGGCCTGCACCTGTGCCTCCAGTTCATCGACCGCGTCGGCCCCGGTGCCGGACACCGATTGATAGGTCGAGAAAAACGCCCGCGTCACTCCAAACTGCTGGTGCAACGGCCACAGGCCCATCAGCGCCACCGCCGTGGAACAATTCGGACTGGCGATGATGCCGCGGTGGCCCCGCGTCGCGGCCAGATTGATCTCCGGGATGACCAGCGGCACCTCCGCGCCCATCCGAAACGCCGAGCTCTTGTCGAGCACGAGGCAACCGCGTTTGACCGCTTCCGGCGCCAGGGCGCGGGCGATCCCTGCGTCGGCCGCAAAGAACGCGATGTCCAGACCCACGAACGCCTCGGGCTTCGCTTCCACGACCGACAGTTGCTTCCCGCCGACCTCAAGGGTCCGACCCACGGACCGAGCCGAGGCCATCAGCCTCAGTTCAGCCAATGGAAATGCGCGCGACTGGAGGAGGCCGATCAACTCTTGACCGACTACCCCTGTCGCACCGACGATACCGACCCGATAGGATTTCATATTCACGTGAAAGACTCTTTTGAACAAGCCATGCAAAGGTGCGTTTCGCTCGGTATCAAGCCGACAGAACGTGTCATCGTCGTCTCCATCGCCCAACAACGGCTGGGCTTCTACCGGGCGGGGAAGCTGGAAAAGGTCTACCTCGTCTCCACCTCCCGACGTCCACCCTCGAACGTGAAGGACTCCCTCGGCACCCCGCGGGGCCTGCACGAGATCGCCGAGCGCATCGGCGCGGGTGCGCCCCCGGGCATCGTCTTCAAGGCCCGCGTGGGCACCGGCCATCATTTTTCAGAGCTCAGTCCGGAGGAGCAGGAGAGGAATCTCATCACCACGCGCATTCTCTGGTTGCGCGGACTTGAACCCGACCGCAACGCCGGGGGCGACGTCGATACCTATTCCCGTTACGTCTACATCCACGGCACCAACCGCGAGGAAGGTCTGGGGACGCCCGCCAGCAGCGGCTGCGTGCAAATGGGCAACCTCGACATCATCGAGCTCTACGACGAAGTCCGCACCGGCGACCAGGTGTGGATCGAGGACTGAACCGGCCCGGCGTCAGGCGTTCCGCCCGAAGAGCAGGCGCAGGCTGTTGAGGCAGACGACAACCGTGCTGCCCTCGTGGGCCACCACGCCGATGCTGAGGGGGATCACCCCGAACAGGGCCGCGAGCACCATCAGCACCACGGTGCCGAGCGAAATCACCAGGTTCTGCCGGATCACCCGGCGCGCCCGCTGACTGAGGCGCAGCGCGCCGAGAAAATTTTCGATCCGGTCGTGCATCAAGATCACTTCGCTCTGCTCCAGCGCCGCGTCGCTGCCGCGCGCTCCCATTGCCACGGAAACATAGGCGGCGGCCAGACACGGTGCATCATTCACGCCATCCCCCACCATTGCCACCTTGCGCCCCTCGCGACCGAGTGAAGCAACAATCTGCACCTTCTCCTCGGGCGACAGCCCGGCCCGAACTTCGTCCAAGCCCAGTTCCTGCGCGACCGACTCGGCGGTGCGCCGGCGGTCACCGGTCAGCATGATGGTGCGGATGCCGCGCGCCTTCAGCTGCGCGAGCACGCCGCGCGACTCCGCGCGCAACTGGTCCTTCAGCAACAGCCGTCCCACGACGCCGTGCGCCACGACCCAGACCTCGGAATTCTCCGCGGCCGCCGGCGGCACCTTCTCAAGCCATTGGGCGAACGGTCCCTCCGCCAGCAGTTCCCGCCGGCCCAACACCACCATCGTATCGCCGGACTTGCCGCGCACGCCCTGCCCGGTGATCGATTCGAATTTCGCGATCTCGCGCAAATTCGCCTTCTCCTGTTTCGCGTAACCCGTGATCGCGCGCGCAATCGGATGCTGCGAATGCCGTTCCAGCGAGTAAGCCAGCTCCAGCACGTCCTTTTCGCGGCCGGACGGAAAACTCTCCACGGAGACCACTGCCAGTTCGCCCGTCGTCAGGGTTCCGGTCTTGTCGAGTGCCACCGTGTCGATCTCCGCCAGTTTTTCGATCGCGCCGCCGCCGCGGAACAGCACGCCGTGGCGGGCGCCCCACGCGATGGCCGCCAGAATCGCCGACGGGATCGAGAGCACCAAGGCGCAGGGACTCGCCACCACCAGCAGGGTCATCGCCCGATAGAACGCCGACGACACGCCGGGTTGGTTTTCGAAGGCCGGCAGCCCAAAGCCCAGCCACCACACGAAAAACATCAACGCCGTCAGGCCGAGCACCAGCAAGGTATATTTGCCCCCGAATCGATCGGTGAAACGCTGACTCGGTGCCTTGAGCTTCTGCGCGGTCTGAATGAGCCGGATGATCTTTTGCAACGTACTCTCACTGGGCAGGCGTCGGACGGTGAATTCCAACGAGCCCCAAAGATTGATCGTGCCACTGAACACGGCCGCGCCCACGCCCTTCTCCACCGGCAGCGATTCGCCTGTCAGCGTCGATTCATCGCTCGCACTCTCGCCTTTCAGCACGTCGCCATCCGCCGCAAACATTTCCCCGGGTTTCACCGCCACCCGGTCCCCGACCTGCAATTCATCGACCGATACGACGCGTTCGTCGCCCGTCGGTCCGACCAGCGTGGCTTGCTTCGGCGCGGTGTGCAGGAGGGCCGACACCTCGCGGTGCGTGCGTTCCAGCGCGTAGGCTTCCATCGCCCCGGCCCCGGAAAAGAGAAAAAGGAGCAACACCGCCTCGCCCCAGGCACCCACCGCCACGGCCCCGATCGCCACCGCGAGCATGAGGAAATGAATGTCCAACTTGCGGTGCCGCAGGTTCTCCCACGAATCGATCGCCGCATCCCAGCCGCCGGCGATCAACGCAACCACGTAAAGCGCGGTGACCACCTCCGGCGGGGCACTCCACCGTCCCCCGAGGAAGGCCGCCAACCCGATCACGCCGCAACCCGTCGCCAAGCTGGCGAGCAAGCGCCACTCCGACTCGCCCTCGCCGTGTCCATGCCCGTGCGCCTCCTCTTCTTCGACCGGCAGCTCATAGTCCTGCCATTGATAAAATCGCGGCGCGGTTTCACAGGTCGGTCGCTCCACCGTCGTCACCCCGCCTGCGTGGTGCACGACAAAGCCCGGTTGCGCGCCTGCTCCCGGGCCCGGTTTGCCCGCGGCCAGCTTCGCATCGATCGCGACCAACACCGCCTGGATCTGGGCTTCGAGTTGGGCCGTCCGCGCCTTCCCCAACGTCGCCACGGAGACGGTGCGGTCGTCCTCGTTGATCCGCACGGCGGCCACCTCGGGCTGCTCGCGCAGGAACTGGATGAGTTCCTTCGTCCACTGTGCGCCGTTCGGGTGCTCCGCTTGCATGGCGTGAGGGTGTTTCAACTGCCGGGGCTCGCAAATAAATTTGCGCCGACGTCACGTCATCAGCTCAGTCGCTGGCGATGATTAGCTTGAACGAGGGCGACGGACCGGCCGTCTCGCACACCACCGAGCTGACGGCGACCACGTTTGCCGCCGCCGGCTGGCTCGTGCACACCCTCGGGTTGGAGCACCGCGCCGAACAGGAACGCATGGGCCATGCCGTCGCGGCTGCGTTTGCCACCGACAGCAGCTTGCTCTGCGAAGCGGGCACGGGCGTGGGCAAGAGCCTCGCCTACCTCGTGCCGGGCATCATTCACGCCGTGGACACGCGCCGCCAATTCGTCGTCTCCACCCACACGAAAACGCTGCAGGAGCAGATTCGCGACAAGGACCTCGCCAATTGCCGCCGGCTCTTTGGCGCCGTGCCCGAATTCGCCGCCTATCGCGATTTCACCAGCGCGGTGCTCATGGGCAAGGGCAACTACCTGTGCACCACGCGGCTCAAGCGCGCCCTGGCGGAGAAGCGCGACCTTTTTCAGAGCGCCGAACAGGTCGACTTGAAGCGCGTCGCGCTGTGGGCGGCCACCACCGAAACCGGCCTGCTGATTGATCTCGCTCCGCGCGTGAGCGCGGAAGTTTGGGACGAGGTCTCGGCCGACTCCGACGCGTGTTCGGCGCGAAACTGCCAGGACGGCAGCTGCTTCTACCGGCGGGCCAAGGCGCTCTGCGAATCCGCCAACCTGCTCATCGTCAATCACAGCCTGCTCTTCACCCTCATGGTGGTGAACGACGTGCTGGAGAAGAGTCCCGCCAGCGGCATTCTGCGCTTGCAGGATTTTGTCGTCCTCGACGAGGCGCACACCGTGCCCGAGATTGCGACCGAACAACTCGGGCTTTCCCTCAGCTCGGGCGGATTGCGCCGGGTGCTCGTCTCCCTGTTCAATCCGGCAAAAACCAAGGGACTCTTCGTGAAACATGATGACGCCGAGGCGTCCCGGGTGGTGGAGATCGCGCTGGAGCAGTCCGCTCATTTCTTCGCCCAGCTCGCCGAACGCGCCTCGAAAAACAAAGGCCCGTTGCGGGTGCGCGAACCGGGTTTCGCCGAGAACCTGCTCAGCGGCCCGCTCAACAGCGTGCTGGCCCGCCTCGACCAGTTGCGCACCCGATTGCCCGACGGCGTCGCGCAGGACGGAGTCACCGGCAAGCAGCGCCGCGTGAGCGCCTACCGGGACAACCTCACCGCCTGGCTGAATCAATCGCGTGAAGGCAGCGTTTATTGGCTCGAGACAGGCACCGCACGGCGCGAGCTCGCCGTTCAACTGCGCTCGGCGCCGCTGGATGTGTCGGCGGAACTGCGCGAACGGCTCTTCTCCCGCCACACGTCCGCCGTGCTCACGAGCGCCACGCTCGCGTCCGGCAGCACGATGGAACCCTTCCGTGATCGCGTCGGAGCGAACGGCGTCGAGATCTTGATCGAGAAATCGCCCTTCGATTTCGAGCGGCACATGCGGGTCTTCCTCGCGGCGGATATGCCGGAACCGAGTGGAGCGGAAAGCCGGCTGAATCTCGACGTGCTGACCGACTACGTGCGTTTTTGCACGTTGGCGGTGCCCGGCGGTTCCCTTGTGCTCTTTACCAGTTATCGGGACCTGCAGGAAGTCGCCCAACGGTTGGAGAAAGACTATCGCGAAGCCGGACGGGTCTGCCTCACCCAAACAGCGGGCGTGTCCCGTTCGGATTTGGCCGAACGGCTCCGCCAAGCCGGCACCGGCGTGCTCTTCGGCACCGAGAGCTTCTGGACCGGCATCGATGTGCCCGGCGCCTCTTTATCCCAAGTCATCATCACCCGGCTGCCCTTCGAGCCGCCTAACCATCCGGTCGCCCAAGCCCGGGCCGAATGGATCACGTCCGAGGGAGGCAACCCGTTCAGCCAACTCGCCCTCCCGGAAGCGCTGGGCAAATTTCGCCAAGGCATCGGTCGGTTGATTCGCAACAAGACGGACTGCGGGGTCGTCACGATCCTCGATCCGCGCGTGCTGACCAAGGCCTATGGGCGCGAATTCATCGCCTGCCTGCCCACGCAGAATCTCGAACGCATGACCCGCGACAACCGGGCGGATGTTTTTCGTCCTTTCATTTAGGCAGAACGAGTACACCGTGGCGGGAGATGAAGTTGAACGCCCATGCTGTGACCGACATAGGATGTCATCGTTCCGAAAACGAGGACTGCAGCCTGTGCGATGAGAAACTGCGCGTCTTTGCGGTGGCGGATGGGATTGGCGGACTGCCGGCCGGTGCCCAGGCCAGTAGCGGGGCCATTACCATCCTCGCCGATTGGTTCCGAAGGCATCCGGCTGCCGCCACCGCCGACTATGCGGCCGCTCTCGAGGAGACGAATGACGCTGTGTTTTTTCTCGGCAGCCAGCTCAGTCCCCGGCAGGGCATTGGCACCACGCTGACCCTCGCCCATTTTGGCACCGATGTCTTTCATGTCGTGCATGTGGGTGACAGCTCGATGTTCGCCTGGCGATCCGGCGAAATCACCGTGCTCACCACCGATCACAACGTGGAGAACGACCAGAAGGCCCGTGCGGCCCGCGGAGAACCCGTTCATTTTTTTCAGGGCAATCTCCATGCCCTGACCCGTTGCGTGGGCCAACCGCCCCCGCTGGAGGGCGACATCACCGAACATGTCTACAAGTCCGGCGACCGGTTTCTCGTTTGCACCGACGGAATCACCCGCTGCATTACCGCGCACGAAATCGGCGAATATCTCGCCGAGGCTGAGACCCCCGAGGCCGCCGCCACCTTGCTCGTTGAACTCGCGCGCGAACGCGGCGGACTCGACAACGCGACGGCGGTCGTGATCTTCGCCGAGTAACATGACCGCCGAAAGATTTGCTGCGCTTGTTGCCCAGCAACCCGAAAACGAAAAATTCCGTTTCAGCCTCGCCCAGGCATTGCTGCGCGAGGCACGGTTGCCCGAGGCCGTGGTGCAACTCGAAACCTGCGTGCACAAGAAGGCGGACTGGATGATGGCGCAGATCCTCCTCGGCAAGACCCTGCTCGCGCTCGGACGCCCGACCGAGGCGCGCCCAAGATTCGAGACCGCCCTTCAGCTCGCGATCGCCCAAGACCACGAAGATCCGGCCCGCGAAATGCAGGCGCTGCTCGCGGACCTCAGCCCCAAAGAGCGGCCGGATACCGATTGACGAGGATGAGTTCCCGCATCGCCGACCGCGCCGTGGGCAAATCCTCTCGATAGGTGATGCCAAACCACGAATCCTGGCTCTGCAGCAGGGCAACCCTTGCCTCGCCCCGGCGGTTGAGTTCGCTCAACGCACTCGGAAGATAAAATTCCGCCTTGGGATCGGCTCCTTGTGTTTCCAGAAACTCGCGAAACAGACCGTCCAGTTGCGCAAAAATCGCGGGCGAGAAGCCCCAGAAATTCATCGAGACATTTTCGTTGCCCGTGAGCGGCTGCGCCTGCCCGGCCCCGTCAATGTAGCTCGCTCCGCCTCCGGCTAACTTGGTGATTTTTGTCAGCTCGGTGATTTCTTGCAGGCGACCAGCCGCGTCGATGCCGCACAAGCCGCGACTCACCGTGCCATACTCCGACAACGTCTGCCGTAGCGGATAAGCCACCAGCGCAGGTTGCGGTGACCCGCGAAAATGCCGGGCCAACGCCTGGTAGCCACCTGCCCCGTAGAAATCGTCCGCGTTGATGACGGCAAACGATCGTTGCACGGCGCGCCGAGCCGCGAGCACGGCGTGTCC
>JAUXOH010000424.1 GCA_030682505.1 Candidatus Didemnitutus sp.
CAATTTGTCCACGGCGGCCGGCATCGCGGCCTATGAGGCGCTGCGCCAGATCCGCCTGCCGCTCCCGCATTGAGCGGGATTCCGACCGCGGAACGTGCCGGGGTGCCAGTTCAGATTTCCCCGACCCGCACGCAGGCGGCCGCATGGTTTGGTCCGGTCGGCGTCAGCGGGGGAGGCGCGGCCCGGCAGGGTGCTTGCGCGTGCGGACACCGCGGATGAAACGCGCATCCGGCTGGCGGGTTGAGGGGGGAAGGGGGATCGCCGGCGAGCACGATGCGGGTGCCTCCCTGGCCGGGGTTGACTGTGGGAATCGCGCTGATCAAGGCGCGGGTGTAGGGATGACTCGGGCGTTCGATCACGTCCGTGGCCGGACCGCACTCGACGATCTTGCCGAGATACATCACCGCGACCCGGTCGGAGATGTGCTTCACGACCGACAAGTCGTGTGCGATGAAAAGCAGCGAGAGGTTCATTTCCCGCACGAGTTGGGCGAGCAGGTTGAGAATCTGCGCTTGGATCGACACGTCGAGGGCCGACACCGGCTCGTCCGCAATGATCAGTTGCGGCTCCAACGCGAGGGCACGGGCAATCGCGATGCGTTGGCGCTGGCCGCCGGAAAATTCATGGGGATACTTGCGGAGGCCTTGCGGCGAGAGTCCGACCATTTCCATCAGGTGTTCCACCCGGGCTGGCACCGCATGGGGTGGACACACGCGGTGCACACGCAGCGGTTCCGCCAGCGTGGAGAAAACCGTCAGGCGCGGATTGAGCGACGCGAAGGGATCCTGAAACACCAGCTGCATGCCGCGCCGCGCGATCTGGATTTCCGCCGCCGTCGCGCCGGTGAGATCGCGGCCATTGAAAATCACGCGCCCGCCAGTCGTGGGCACGAGTTGCATGATCGTGCGGGCCAGGGTGGATTTGCCGCAGCCGGATTCGCCGACCAAGCCAAGGACTTCGCCGCGATGAAGGGACAACGAAACGCCATCGACCGCCTTCACGGTGCCGGTCTGGCGGCGAAACAGGAAACCCGACTCCACGGGAAAATGGGTGCGAACGTCCTGCACGTCCAGAATGGGCTCACCCATGGGAAAGTTCTCCCCGTTGCACGCGAAGGCAGGCGGTGGCGTGGTTGTCGTTCAACTTCCGCAGGGCGACGGGTTCGCGGCGGCAGTCGTCCACCACGAATTCGCACCGCGGCGCGAAGGGGCATCCGACGGCCGGTTGCGACAGATCCGGTGGCATCCCGGGAATGGTATTAAGGGTCGTGCCCTTTTGCTGCAGGCCGGGGATCGAACGTTGCAACGCCTGCGTGTAAGGGTGGCGGGGTGCCGCAAACAAGGTGCGCGTGGCGGCTTGCTCGACCATCCGTCCGCCATACATCACCTGCACCCGATCACAGAGGCCGGAAACGACCGCCAGATCGTGGGTGATGAAGATCACGGCCATGCCAAACTCACGTTGGAGCCGTTGGATGAGTTCCAGAATTTGCGCCTGCACTGTGACGTCGAGCGCGGTGGTCGGTTCGTCGGCGATCAGAAGCTCGGGCCGGGTGATCAACGCCATGGCAATCATCACGCGTTGGCGCATGCCGCCCGAGAATTCATGCGGATATTGGCTGAGGCGTCGCGCCGCATCGTTGATCCCGACGGCTTCGAGCATCGCCAGCCCGCGCTGAATCGCCTCGGATCGCGGGAGGTTGTCGTGGATCACCAGCGGCTCGATGAGCTGTTCCGAGACGCGCAAATACGGATTCAGCGAGGTCATCGGATCCTGGAAAATCATCGCTATCCGTTTGCCGCGGATCGCGCGGGACTCGGCGGGCGAGCAATGCAACAGGTCCGTGCCGTCGAACATCGCCCGACCACTCTCAATCCGGCCCGGAGGCTGCGGCACGAGGCCCATGAGCGAATAGCACGTGACTGATTTGCCGGAGCCCGATTCGCCCACGATGCCCAGTGTCTCTCCGCGCTCGATGGCGAAGCTCACGCCATCCACCGCGCGGTAAATTCCGTTGCGGGTGTGAAAATACGTGCGGAGATCGGTGACGTCGAGGAGAGGCACGGGCGTGGTCAGGCAGTGAGCATCAGCATTTCGTGCACCGCGGCAATCACCGGCTCGGGCGCGAGGTCACTGAGCGCACCGCCGCCGGTTGGCGGGCAGCCGGGCGGTTGCAGGATCCGGGTCGGCGCAGCAAAGATGGGACCCGTGCGCCGGGGATTGGTGGGGCCATAGAGACCGATGAGTGGGACGCCGAGAGCATTGGCGAGGTGGAGACCGCCCGTGTCATTGGCGACGAGCAGACCGCACGTTTGCAAATGGGCGGCGAATTCCAACAGGCCGGTCCGGCCAGCGGTGTTGGAAACGCGCTCCCCGAAGCCAGCGGCGATCGCGTCGGTCAAGACCCGGTCATGGGCCGTGCCGAAAAGCACAAACTGCTGGGTCGGGAGGGCGGCAATCAGCGACCGCCAATGCGCGACCGGCCAGCGCTTCTCGGGATTGTTCTCCGAGCCGCAAATCAAGCCGATGGCGGAACCGCGGATCGGGCCGTCCAAGGGAACCGGGGTGCGGTCGGGAGCGACGGTGAGTCCAAAGTGTCGCAGATAATCCGTCCACAAATTGGTTTGGTGATGCCGCGCTTCGTCGTAGCTGGCGGGGAGTTTGAATTGATGCGTGAGCAGGGGGCGGGGCTTGCCCGGACGACCGATGCCGAAGCGTTGCGGCGCGCGCGTCAACCAAGCCTCGAGGTCGCCGCGCGCCGAGTTGGTGAAGAGGAGGTAGCAGTCGGGAAACTCGCCGCGCGCGCGCGCAAATTCGGCAAAATAGGCCAGGCCTCCCGCCGACGGAAGGGGCCGCAGTTTGTCCGCGAGATTCAAACGCTCCAAGAGCGGCAGAAAGGCGGCCTTGGCGACCAAGGTGAGTTCGGCATCGGGGCGGGCCGTGCGGAGTGCGCGCAGCAACGGGAGCGCCATGACGACGTCGCCCAGCCAATTGGGCAGACGAATCCACAAGCGGGTGCGTCGCGGCAGCGCGGAGAGGTTGCGCAATTGGAGTTCGTTCTCCAGCAGGTTGCGTTTTTGTTCCAGACGGAGGCGAACGCTGGCTCCGGTTTGGCTCTTCCAACGTTGGTGGCCCCACAACCACGACGCGCATTGGTTGTCGTCGATCCGCAGGCGTTCCTCGAGCCAGCGGTTGAGGGCAATGGTCACTCCTTCGCTCGTGCCGTCATGGGAAACGAGTTCCACGTGCAGCTCAACCCGCCAGAATGCGACGTAGCGGGGATAGAGCACGTAGACGGCGGCGCCGAATCTCTGCGCCAGGATTCCGGGGAGCTCCGTGGTGGAACAAAGGCGATCAAACAAGAGCGTCAGGGCGCCGCTGCCCCCGGCATTCTGGTCGTGCAAGATGGCGAGGCAGCCGTTTCCCCGCAGCAGTTTCATCGCCTCCTGAAAGCCCTGCCGGCGCGACAGCATGCGCATGCCGAAGCGTTCCCTCGATTGCTTGATGAAGGCGTCGGCCGCGGCGTTGTCGATGGGTCGGTAGATGGAAGCGAAGGAAGGGAAGGGCCCGTCGACGAGGAGCGAAAGAGCCGTCTGCGTTTCCCAGTGGGCAAAGTGGGGCGCGCAAAAGAGCGTGGCGCGCGGAGCGGCGCGGTGCGCGGCAAACGCGGCCCGCAACGAATCGGTGCGCTGCGCAATCCGGCGGATGCGGCTTTCGGAAAAATACGGGCACGCGAACGAGTAGAGTGCGGTCTCGACGAAACGCCGGATGCACTCCCGGGCGGTCGACTCGCGCCAGCGGGCGGAACGCCCGGGAAACGCGTGGTGCAGGTTGGAGTGAATCACGCGCCGCCGGCTGCCCACGACCTGATAGAACAGGAACGCGATCACTCGCGTCAGGCCGCGCACGAGAAATTCCGGCGAGCGCGCAAGCATCCAGCCGACGATTTGCAGCAGCAGCTTAACCATGACGGGACGCGCCGCGGGCGGGGGGAAGAAACTCGCTTAAATTTGTCCGGCTCAAGGTGATTAGAATTTGCCTTCGCTGCTGTCGCATGAAACCTAACTCCATCAGGGTTGAAAGTCATTTCTCCACTATTTCCATGCGCGAACTGCTTATCATCCAACCTTCTTCGCTGGGGGACATCGCCCACGCGTTGCAAGTCACCGCCTCGATCAAGGCCCAGCAGCCGGAGTGGCGGGTGTCATGGATTGTGCGCGATATCTTTGCGCCATTGGTGCGGGCCAGCCTCGTGGTGGACCAGGTTTTTGTGTTCCGCCGTCACGGCGGGGTGCGTGGTTTCCTGCAGTTGATGCGCGAAGTGAGGGAGCGACGTTTTGAGGTGGTGATGGATTTTCAGGGGCTCCTGCGCTCCGGCTTGATGATCAAGTGGACGCATGCGCAGCGCAAGATCGGCCGCCTGGACGCGATCGAGGGCGCGACCTTTTTCTACGATGAAAAGGTGGCTTGGCCGAAGCCCGGGCGCGGCCACCCCTTGGAAATGTTGCTCCAGTTCTGCGTCGCGGTGGGCGCAAAGCCGACGCTGCCGGGACCCCTGCTGTTTCGTGATCACGCCAAATTGAACCTCAGTTTCATGGAGCCGCACAAGGGCCTGCG
>JAUXOH010000439.1 GCA_030682505.1 Candidatus Didemnitutus sp.
ATTCAAGATGGATCCGCTGGGCGAGGATCTCAACGTAACCAGCCTGCAAACGGAGCCGACCGTCTCGCAGACCTCCCTCAACCTGACCTATGGTGAAATGGTCGGGGACGTGAAAAAACTGAACACCTCGTCGAACTACACGATCAAGACGCCGGTGGGCGCGGCCGGTATTCGCGGCACGACGTACCGGATCGTCTTCCGGCCGACCGGCGATGGACGGGCCTTCAATTTCCAGCTGAGCACGGGCGAGGGCCTCGTAGTCTTCACCGGCACCACGGACTCGAGCGGAGCGCAGATCAATGTCGCGCAGGACCAGGAAGTCGTCGTCACGGCCACCGTCGATGACACCACGGGCGTCGTCACCGTCAACACCCCGACCTCGGCGCAACCGATTTCTGTCGAGGCGCAGCAACTGATCGTCGCCGCCGTCACCCAAGTGATCCAGCAGGCGAAGCAGGCCACCGTGATCACGACGACCGAACAGCAGCAGTCGGCCACGCAGACACCGCCGCCGACCACGCCCACGCCGACACCCACGCCGACCCCGACGCCGACGCCAACTCCCACACCGACGCCAACTCCCACTCCCACGCCGCCGCCACCGCCGACGCCGCGGCCGCCGGACTTGACGCCCGGGGCGGGCAAGTGAGCCCGCGGTGAGATATTTTCGCGCCCCGCTGCCGAGCAGTGGGGCGTTTTTGTTTACCCTTTATCTGCACCGTTCCCCCGCTACTCTCGCACCACGTGGCCAAGACCAAGGTTAAGTTCGACTGGCGGTTTGTGCTGTTGCTACCGATCCCGATTCTGTGGGCGCTGGCAGCGCAATTGGGCTACCTGAGAAACGCGAACGACCTGTTGCTGGACTGGCGTTTTCAGGTGCGCGGTGAACTCGACGCGCCGGTGCGGGTGGTCTATGTCGACATCGATGCCAAATCGATCGACGACCTAAAAAATTTTCCGTGGCCCCGTTCGTATTTTTCGCGCGTCGGGGAGGCGTTGATCGGAGTCGGCGGTGCCAAGGCCGTGGGCGTGGACGTGGTCTTCTCGGAAAATGGGGTTTCGCCGGCCTACGACGCCAAACTGTGGGTGGACGCCAACCGGGAGTTTGCGCGCTTTCTGCTCAAGCATCCCCCGATGGTCTTTGCCGCTTCCTATGCCTCGACGGAATACCGGGAGGTGAACAACAAGCTGACGCGCCGTGAGCTGCCGATGTTGCGCGACGGGTTGCCGCCCTTGGAGCAGATTCATCCGCCGGAGATCTTGGAGTTGAGTTTTCGAGCCGGCGTGACGTGGTCCCCTCCGCGGGTGGCCCTGATCGACACGATTGACGGGGGCACGCGCTGGGTGCCGTTGTTTGCCCCCACCGCGACGAACGCCGCCCGCCGGTTTGACCACATGGCGCTTGCGCTGGCGCTGGTCTATTGGGGTGTGGACGCGGAGAGCGTGCGGATCACGCCCGAAGCGCTGGAGGTGCCCGGGCCCGACGGCAGCGTGCACGCCCGCATTCCGCTGACGGACCAGCAGCTCCTGGAAGTGAATTGGTTTTCCCATTGGCTGTCGGACAAGAATCCGCGCATCGGGTTTTCGACGGCGTTGGTTTACGCGCAGGCGCTCCACTCGGCGGTCGAGCAAGAGCGGGTCAATGCGCGCGAGTTTTTCGCGCAGTTCCAAGACGCGGTGGTCATCATCGGCCCCGTCGATCCCCTGTTGCAGGATCTGGCCACGACGCCCTTCGACAATGTGGCGGTGCCGAAAGTCGGCATCCACGGCAATTTGCTGAAGACGATCGTCAGCGGCAAATATCTGCAGCGGCTGCCGACTTGGACCCTCTATTTCATCACGTTGGCCCTCGCGGTCGCGGTGACGATCCTCGCCACGATTGGCGGCTCGCGCGGCCTCTGGTCGAAGCTGGCGGCCCTCGCGCTCCTGCTCGGTTACGCCGGGCTGTGCTTTGCGCTCTTCACGACCTCCCATCTTGTCCTGCCGATGGTGGCGCCGTTGGGGGGAGCCCTGACCACCGCTTTCGCCGGCATCGTCTGGCAACTCATCGTCGAGGAGAAACAGAAGAGCCGCATCAAGGGAATGTTCGGCGCGTATGTTTCCCCGGAGCTCGTCAGCCGGATGGTGGAGTCCGACGCGGAGCCGCGGTTGGGCGGGCACGACGCGGAGATCACCGCCTATTTTTCCGACATCCAGTCCTTTTCCGCGTTCTCGGAAAAACTCGGCTCGGGCCCGCTGGTGGAATTGATGAATGAGTATCTCACCGCCTGCACGGACATCGTGCAGGGGGAGGGCGGCACCCTCGACAAGTATATCGGCGATGCGGTGGTCGCCATGTTCGGCGCGCCCATTCCCTTGCCGGATCACGCCTATCGCGCCTGCGTCGCGAGCCAGCTGGTGCATGCGAAGCTGGCGGCGTTGCGCGCGAAATGGAAAAGCGAGGGAGGGAAGTGGCCGGAAATCGTGCACCGCATGCAAACCCGCGTCGGCCTCAACAGCGGCACCTGCATGATCGGCAACATGGGCAGCCGCACGCGTTTCAACTACACCATGATGGGCGACAACGTGAATCTGGCCGCGCGGATGGAGTCGGGCGCCAAGCAATTCGGCGTCTATACCATGGTGACCGAGGCGACGAAGCTGGCGTGCGAGCAACACGGCGGCGATCGCGTGGTCTTCCGCTTCCTCGACCAGATCGTGGTCCAGGGACGGAGCGTGGCGGTCAGGATCTACGAGGTGGTCGGGCTGAAGGAAAACCTCACCGCGACCACGCGGGAGTGTCTCGAACTCCACGCGCAGGCGGTGGAGCGTTACCTGGCGCAGGATTTCGACGGAGCCATCGCGCAGTGGGAGAAGAGTTCCCTGCTCGAGCCCAACCTTCCCGGCCGCGATCCCGGCGTCGAAGGCAACCCGTCGCTCGCGTTCATCCAGCGCTGCGCCTACATGAAGGCCCACGTGCCCGGGCCGGGCTGGGATGGTGTCTTTGTGATGAAGGAGAAGTGAGCGCGGGCGCCGGCCCGGGCGCGCAAAAAAAAGCCGCACCCGAGGGTGCGGCTGAAAAAGGGTCGCGGGGACTTACTTGGTCGCGGCGGCAAAATTGGCCGCGGCGGCGTCCCAATTCACCACATTCCAAAAAGCGGCGACGTAGTCAGGTCGGCGATTCTGGTAGTTGAGGTAGTAGGCGTGTTCCCACACATCGAGGCCGATGACGGGTTGGCCTTCGATCCCGGCGACCGCCTTGCCCATCAGGGGGCTGTCCTGGTTCGCGGTGGAACCGATCGCGGGTTTCTTGTCGGCGCCGACATAGAGCCAGGCCCAGCCGGAGCCGAAGCGGGTGGCCGCCGCCTTGCCGAACTCCGCCTTGAAATTGTCGAAGGAGCCCCACGTGGCGTTGATGGCATCGGCCAGCGCGCCTGTCGGGGCACCGCCCTTGCCGGGACCCATGATGGTCCAGAAAAACGCGTGGTTGCTGTGACCGCCGGCGTTGTTGCGCAGCGCGCCGCGAATGGCGTCCGGCACTTTCGCGAGATCGGCGATGAGCGCATTCACCGGCAGCGCGGCGAGTTCGGCGTGATCGTTGAGCGCGTTGTTCGCGTTGGTCACGTAGGCATTGTGATGCTTGCCGTGGTGGATTTCCATCGTGCGCGCATCGATGTGCGGCTCGAGGGCATTGGAAGCGTAGGGGAGTTGCGGGAGTTCGTAGGCCATAAGGGGAGGGGGTTGAGCTGCAGGACAAAGGTGCATGGACACTGCGGGACGTCAACTTTGCCAGCGGCGCCCCGACAGATTCTGCACCACGATCCTTGACTCTACAACCGGCGCCCGGAGAAGGGAAGCCTGTTGCTCGGCCGACGTCGGGCGAATTTGTTTTGCCAGTGGTGCGGAAGCGCGAGTGGATGACGCGAGCAACCGACATTATGGCGAAACAAAGACTTGCTGGCGTTCGCATCCTGATGGTGGAGGACGAACCCCTGCTCCGCAAACGCTACACGGCGATGCTGGAGGGCTGGGGAGCGGAAGTCACCGCGGTGACCTGCCGGCAGGAGGCGGAGAACGCGCTCAAGGAACTCGACTTTGACGTCGCCCTGCTCGACGTGAACCTGCCGGATGGCCGCGGCACCGACTTGCTGCGCGACAAAAAAATCCCGGCGGGAATGGCGACGCTGGTCATGACGGCAGAAGGCGGCGTGAGTGGGGCGGTCGAGGCCATCCGCCTCGGAGCGGCGGATTATCTGGTCAAGCCGTTCGACGCGGAGGAGCTCCCCGTGCGCATCGAGCGGGCGAGAAAAGCCCAGCACGGACGGCGCGCGGAGGAATTTCGGCGCAGTGCGCATGCGGTCGGGACCCAGGAGACGGATTTGTATTTTGGTCCGAGTCTGTGCGCGGTGGAGCAACAGCTCCGCAAGATCATCGCGGCCGACAGCCGGCGCGAAGGCAATCTGCCCCCGGTGCTGATCGAGGGAGAAACCGGCACCGGCAAGACGACGTTTGCACGGTGGTTGCATCGCCATGGCCCCCGCGCGGAGGGGCCGTTGATCGAGGTGAACTGCTCGGCCCTGCCCGAGGCTTTGGCCGAATCGGAGTTGTTCGGCCACGAACGCGGCGCGTTCACCGACGCGAGTGCGACCCGGATCGGCCTGATGGAGGCCGCCGAGGGCGGCACCTTGTTTCTCGACGAATTGCCGAGCTTGTCGCCGGCGCTGCAGGCCAAGGTGCTTACGGCAATCGAGGACCGCGTGATCCGTCGCGTGGGCGCCAATCGCACGCGACCGGTGGACGTCCGCATCATCGCGGCGACCAACGCCGATTTGAAAAAGATGGTCGCTGAGTCGCGGTTCCGGGAGGACTTGTTGCAACGGCTGGATTTGTTTCGCGTGCGGATCCCGCCGCTGCGGGAACGCGGGCAGGACTTGATCGAACTCGCGGGCAAGCTCGCGACGCGAATCGGCCGGCAGTA
Source organism: Candidatus Didemnitutus sp. (assembly GCA_030682505.1). Taxonomy (GTDB): domain Bacteria; phylum Verrucomicrobiota; class Verrucomicrobiia; order Opitutales; family Opitutaceae; genus Didemnitutus. The sequence continues at coordinate 4,958 of JAUXOH010000439.1, forward strand.
TGGCATCAAGGTCGGCTCGATTCCGGCCGACGGTCGCCGTCGCCTGCTGGCGCAACGGTGGCCCGGCAACGTGCGCGAATTGGCGCATGAGATCGAGCGCGCGCTGGTGTTTGATGAGGGCGGGGCCGGACTGAGTTTCCAAGGATTGGCGGCCGCCAAGGTCGAAGGCAACACTGACGCCGCGTGGCTGAGTTCCACCTTTGTCTTTCCCGAAAACGGATTTTTGCTCGAGACGGCGATCGACGAATTTGTCGCCCGGGCGCTCAAACAGGCAGAGGGCAACGTCTCCGCCGCCGCCCGACTTTTGGGCGTGTCTCGGGATTATGTGCGTTACCGACTCAAGTCGGATCCGCCAGCGGAGTAGTTGGGAAGCCACCCCCGACGGGCGGACTTGAATTGGGTGATATCACCCAATCACGTGGCAATGCCACAAACATGCAAATTCGCAATAGAATGATAATCAACATGTTGCAACGCAGAGTTGGGTTGGCACGCGCTACGCTAAAGGGGAACTGTAACGCTCGTCTCATTCCTAATCATGAACTCCAAAACGTTTAGAATCCTTCTCGGGTCATTGGCCCTCGGTTTGGCCGCCGTCTCGGCCTCCGCCCAATCCACCACCCCCCCGCCGATGACGGGTGGTCCCCAAGGTGTCCTTGGTGCGCAGTTGCGTCAGATCATGAGCGATCATCGTGACACCACGAAGGCGCTCCTCGAGCAACGCAAAGCGGCCTTGGAAGCGATCAAGAATGCCGCTCCCGCCGACCGCGAGGCGCTCAAGGCCGCCCTGCGCGACGTGATGCGCCAGCACCAGCAGAACCAGCGCGAGCTCGCCAAGTCGATCCGCGATGCGATCAAGGCCCGCCGCGACCAGCAACGCCCAACCTCGGGTGGTTGAGATCTCCGATTGATTTTCGTCGGTAGCGCTGGTCGAAGAAGCCGCGCTACCTTCCGGTCTAGAACCTTCCCGACGTCACCACGGGACAACTGTTGGCAGGGCCACTAATCTCCATGGACTCAAACTGGTTCGAATTACTCCTGGGTTTCAGCATGGCCCTCGCCGCTTTGGCGGTCGCGGGAATGTGTCTGGTCGGGTTCGTCTTCTGGTTCGGTGGCCGGCATCGCCATTAACGTTTGCTTTGCTCGGTAATCCAGCTCACACGGCCGCTTTCATCGGGAAGCGGCCGTGTTTTTGTTGTCGCTTGAATGGGGCCTCGGTTCGTCATTGCATCGGGAGCAGGCAGAAATGCCCCTGCCATTTCCGGACCGGCCCAGTTTTCCTCTCCGTCAATCTATCCTCAACGATCTCCCTCAATGCTGTCCCCACCTTGGCGCCTGAGCAAAGCTCAGGTCGCCGCCCTGCTCTTACTTTCAGGAAACTGCTTCACGCCGGCGTTGCGCGCGGCCAACGGCACCGAACCAGCGGAAGCCCTGCCTGCCATCCCGGACTGGACCTTCACGACGTCGCTGAGCGCGGCGGCCGGGTATCGCGACAATGTGCTGCTCAGTTCCACCAATGCGGTCGGCAGCGGATTGGTGCGCGGCGAAGTGGAGGCGATGGGGTTGCGCCTGCCGACCGGCGAGTGGGATGGCTACGTCTTTCTCAATGCGATTGAAACCCGCTTCCTTTCGGCGCAGCAAACCGATCATGAGCGCACGATATTTCTGGTGGGAGAAGTGCGCTGGCAGCCGGCGGAAGCGCTGCAATACAGTCTGCTGGTGCAAGCCTACCACCACGATCAAGTCTTCGATGTGTCGACCACCGAGATCGCGCTCGACACCGCCGTGCTGAAAATGACCGGTTACTCCGTCGCTCCGGGCGTGCGGTGGAATTTCGCGCCGCACTGGTGGCTTGAGGCGAAAGGCGTGGCGCGCGACGACAGTTACGATCGCGACCTCGACGGCTACACCGATGGCGAAGGGCGGGTTCGCCTGGGTCGCGCCTGGGGCCACGGTTCGGAGTGGAGCGTGGGCGGTTCCCGGCGCTGGCGCGCCCACGATTCGCGCGAGCAGTTCACCGCGTCCGGCCGGCCGATCACCGGCACGCTGCTGAAAGCCCGGCAAGCGGAAGTGAGCGCTCAGCTCAACTGGGTGCTCGATGCCGCGAAGCACTGGCAAATCACGGGCACGGTGTTGCGGGAGGAAAATCGCGACAATGGCACCGGTTACTTTGACTACGATCGGGATTTGCTCACCACGGGCGTGACCTGGACGGCGGACCAATGGGAGGTGCGGGCGGCTTTGAGTTGGTCGGAGTATGAATTTCCCGTGCAACTGGTCGGCATCGGCATCACGCCCGAGCGGCGACGCAAGGAGGAAACGCGGGCGACCGTTGAAGTCACCCGCCGTCTCACGGCTTCACTCGCGGCTTTTGTTTTTTTCGAGTCGGAGCGGTCGACGTCCAATGATGATCGATCGCGCTTCCGGACCAACACCGGCTATGTTGGCCTGCGCTGGAGCTGGGACCAACTCGCGCGGACGATTGATGCGCTATGAGATCGCGTGATCGCCTGCGTTTTCCGGCCGCGCTGGTTCTGCTCGGAATCGTGTGCGTGCTCGGTTTGACGGTGGCGACCATCACGGGCTGGCTGCGGGCGGGATTGCGCGACCAGATTCTGCGTCGCGAAGGCGAGTCGCTCTACGCGGTCACGGTGATGCAGCACGCCTTGGAACGGGAGCGCTTGGGCGAATTGGAATTGGCGAATGCCGACGAGAGCCTGACCATCCTGGCCCTGCAGACGTCGCGCTTGAAGGGCGTGCTCGGCGTGCAGGTCTTCGATCTCACGGGTCAAGCGCTGGAGGGGTTGCTGGCCCCGCTGCCCATTGCGGCACCGAGCAAAACGGAGTGGCAAAAACTGCAGCGACTCGTGCCGGTGGTGCAGTTCAAGTCGGCGGCCTCGCTCGAGGGGTTTGATGCGCCCGATCCTTCCTTGGCGACGCGGGTTCCGCTTTTGCAAATTACCGTGCCGCTGCATCCACCGGAGTTGACTGAACTTGAGGGGGCGGCCCGCTTTGTGCTGGAAGGGCAGCCGATCGCCCGGGAATTTGCGCTGCTCGACCAGCGTCTGCTTTGGCAGGCCGGCTTGGTCTGGTTGCTGGCGTCGGGGGTGAGTCTGGCCGGCGTGGGTTGGGTGTTGCGGCGCTTGGCGCGAGCCCACCGGGAGTTGGAACTGCGCACCGATGATCTTTTGCGGGCGAACCGGGAATTGTCCTTGGTGGCGAAAACTTCGGCGTTGGGCGCCGTCACGGCCCACCTGATGCACGGGCTCCGCAATCCGCTCGCCGGCTTGGAGTCTTTTTTGCAAGGCCGGGGCGATGAGGAATCGCCGATTTTGGCGGGTGCATGGAGTGAGGCCAACGCAACCACCCGCCGGATGAGGGACATGATCAACGAAGTCGTCTCGTTGCTGCAGGAGCAGCAGTCGGGAGCCAGCTATGAAATGACCGGGCGCGAAGTGCTGGAAGTCGTGGCCGCGCGGGTGGCGCCGGCGGCGGCGGCCGGTCCGGCCCGCGTGGTGATCGAAGAGCAGGGGGTGGGCGTGGTCACCAACCACCAGGCCGGGTTGGTGGCGGCGATCTTGTCCAATCTGGCGCAAAATGCCTGCGAGGCGCTGCGCGCGGATGAGAATGCGCAAGTCATTTTGAGTGCGCGCCCCGCGGCGCAGGGCGGGATTGAATTCGGGGTGCGCGACAATGGCGCGGGTTTGCCGCCGGAACTGGTTGGTTCCCTGTTTGAACCCCGGGTGAGCACCAAGCCGGGTGGCGCGGGCATCGGTCTGGCCATCAGCCGGCAATTGGCGATCCACCTCGGGGGAACCCTGGAAGTGGTGACCACCGGGGCCTCGGGGACGTCATTTCGGTTGTTAATTCCACCGACGCGTTGAAAAACGCGCTCGCCCGCCGCCGGAGGACACGGATAAATCCGCCCGTACCCGGTCTTGCCGGGCGCCCATTGATCGCCACTAATTCCAATCATGAATCGTGAGTTGAAGGCTGCCTGCTTTTTTTTGGTTTCTGCGCTGACCTGTTTCGCCCAAGCGGACGGGAGTCGAAAGTGGGCGTTTCTGACCAATGGGGTGATCTATGCCTCTCCCGCGGTGGCCGGTGACGGCACGGTCTATGTGGGCACCGAAGGCAGCGTGGCGAGCCAGAGCCGACTCTACGCGATTGCGCCCAGTGGCGCGCTGAAGTGGCAGTTCACCGCCGGAGACTGGATTGATTCCACCCCGGCGATCGCCGCCGACGGGACGGTCTATTTCGGATCCTGGGACGGCAAACTCTATGCGCTCAATCCCGCCACTGGAGCCAAGCTTTGGGAATTTGCCGCCAACGGGTTCATTGCGTCGTCTCCGGCGATCGCCGCGGACGGCACGATCTATTTCGGGTCCGGCGACCGGAGTGTCTATGCGCTCAACCCCAACGGGACGTTGAAATGGACTTACCCGGTGGCGGATTGGGTGGATTCCGCGCCGGCGATTGGCAGTGACGGGACGATCTATTTCGGGAGCTGGGACGACAACGTTTACGCGCTGTGGCCGGATGGAACGCTGCGCTGGCAGTTCACGACCGGTGACTCCGTGACCTCCTCACCCGCCATTGGCGCGAACGGCACGGTCTATATTGGATCCGCCGATCGAAAACTTTACGCGTTGAACGGACAGACCGGGGCCAAGCTCTGGGAGTATGAAACGGGCGCCGGGATCAGCGCCTCGCCGACGCTCGGCGCCGACGGCACGGTGTATTGCGGATCGATCGACGGTTACTTTTACGCCCTCAACGGTTCGTCCGGTGCGCTCGGCTGGCGGTTGAACATCGGTTTCGAGATTCTCTCCTCGGCCGCGGTGCGCACGGACGGCACCATTATTTTTGGCGCCAGCGACAAGAACGTTTATGCGCTCAATGCCAATGGCACGACGAAATGGAAGCTGTTGACTGACGACTTTGTCGACTCCTCGCCCGTCCTGGGTGCCGACGGCATGATCTACGTCGGGTCCTTCGACAAGAAATTGCATGCGATCAACGGCAACGGTTCCGCCGCTTCGGCCGCATCAGCTTGGCCGCAGTTTCGCCGTGATACGCTGCGCACCGGACGGGCGGCGACGGGCGGAAGCGCGGCAGTGGCGCCCAGCATCACGACCCAAGTGAGTTCCCAGACGGTGACCACCGGCCGCGACGTGACGCTCTTTGTCAACGCGACCGGCACGCCGCCCATCACCTACCAGTGGCGGAAGAACGGCACCAACATCGCCGGTGCCACCAATTCCAGTCTGGTGCTGACGGCGGTCTCCGCGTCCGACGCCGGCAACTACACGGTCGTTGTCACCAACAGTGCGGGCACCGTGACGAGCGGCACGGCAGTCATCACCATTGCCCCGGCTTATTTTCCTCAACCAGCCGGAGTGGCGCTGGATAGCGCGGGCAACCTTTACGTGACCGATCTGTCCACCAACACGGTCCAGAAAGTGTCAGCGGCGGGCGTCATCACCCTCGTTGCGGGGACGAGCGGCTCGGCGGGATCCGCCGACGGGGTGGGCGCCGCGGCCCGGTTCAACCAACCTTCGGGCGTTACCTCAACGGCCGGTGCCACGCTGACCGTGGCCGATACCGGCAACGCCACGCTGCGCCGCCTCACGTCCGACGGCACGGTGACGACGCTCGCCGGTTCCCCGAGCGTGCGCGGCAATGCGGACGCCACCGGTGCCGCCGCGTCGTTTTCCTCGCCGGTGGGCATCGGCCAGGACAGTTCGGGCACGCTTTTCGTGGCGGATGCCATGAATCATACCATCAGGCGGGTCACCTCCTCCGGCGCAGTAACCACGTTGGCCGGCAGCCCCGGCACTGCGGGCAGCACCAACGCCACGGGTGCCGCGGCGCGCTTCAACAATCCGCGCGGCATCGCGGTGGATGGCAGTGGCAACGTCTATGTCGCCGACACGACCAACAACACGATTCGCAAAATCACCAGCGGAGGGGTGGTCACGACTCTGGCCGGTTTGGCGGGCGTCACCGGCGCGGATGACGGCGCGGGCAGCGGCGCCTTGTTCAATCGACCCGATGGGCTGGCCATCGACTCGGCCGGAGCCATCTATGTGGCCGACGCCGGCAATTCACTCGTCCGCAAGGTCTCACCGGCCGGAGTCGTCACGACGTTGGCCGGATTGCCGGGCATCGCCGGCCTGAAGGACGGCACGGGCAGCAACGCATTCTTCAATCAACCCCAGGCGCTCGCAGTCGATGCGGCGGGCACGGTTTATGTGGCCGATACCGGTAACGCCGCGTTGCGTCGGATTACCGCGGCCGGGGTGGTGACAACGATCTCCCTCTCTGAACCGGCGGCCCCGACGCCGACGCCCACGCCCACGCCGACGCCAACACCCGCGCCTTCTTCGGGCGGAGGTGGCGGAGGTGCCCCGAGTGTTTGGTTTTTCGCGAGCCTTGGGGGGCTGGCGCTGGTTCGCCGCTATTTGCAGAGCAGGCGATTCTCTGCGCGCTAAAGCGGGGACCGTGTCTGCGGCGGCGCGGTCCGCTCAGTCCTTTTCCCGCTTCAACTGGAAATAGGCTTTCAATAATTCGAGGCACGGCTGCTCCAGGACACCCCGCGTGATGAGCAGGTGATGGTTGACGTGCGGCAACTCATTCAGGTCGGTCGCTCCGCCGAGGCAGCCCATCTTGGGATCGGAGACGGCGTAGACCACGCGTTTCACGCGCGCCATGAGGGTCGCCCCGGAGCACATCGGGCAGGGTTCCTTGGTGACGTAAAGGGTGGCCTCGTTGAGCCGCCAATCGCCCAGAGCGCGGGCGGCCTGTCCGAGCGCGATGATCTCCGCGTGCGCGGTCGGATCCCGGGTGCTGTCGCGCTGGTTGTGGGCACTGCCGATCACTTCGCCGCCGAGTTCAATCACGGCCCCGATGGGCACTTCGTCCTGTCGCCACGCCTCAATTGCTTGGTTGTACGCGAGCCACATGTAGAACTCGTCGTCGCGGTTCAACTGCGACGGATGCACCTTGGCGAAGGGGCAGGGGAGTTCGGGACGAGGGGAAAGATTTTCGGACATGGCGGAAGGGTGCCCCGCGGCGCTCCGCGAGCCTCAATCGGGCGTTTTGGGGTAAAGCCTTGACTACGGGGCGGATTTCACGGTTACAAGGGGCTTTTATAGAGCGAACCCGCATGATTAAAACCTCCTACCAGCACTCCTCCCTCCTCCATGTCTGACGGCAAAGCAATCGAAGTGGAGGGTAGAATCATCACCGTCCTTCCGGGCACGATGTTTCGTGTGCAATTGGACAACGGTCACATGGTGCTGGCCCACATCTCCGGGAAGTTGCGCAAGCACTTCATCAAGATTGCGGCGGGCGACAAGGTGAAGATGGAGATGAGCCCCTACGATCTCGACAAGGCGCGCATCACCTACCGCGTGCGGGAAATCAATCCGAACGCGCCGCCGCGTCCGCCGTTCCGCCGCCGCCGCTGAGCGGTGCTGCCGGCCGGACGGGTTGGGAGAAATTTTCGCCCGCGCCCGACGCGGGCTTTTTTGCGGGCTGATTTCGTCCGTGCATAGCGGCGTTCCTTTCGGTTAGGAGGCTGGGAGATGAAATTGCCCCGCGTGACCCGGCCGAAAGCGAAACCGGAGCCCATGCCTCCCGTTCCGGCCGAGTTTGCCGAGGAACTGGAAGGCTTCATCGGCACGCTCGAACTCGAGCGCGGTCTCTCGGCCAACACCTCCAAGGCCTACGAGAAGGATCTCGTGCAGGCGGCGCATTGCTTGAAACGCCAGGGCGTCGGCCAGTGGCGGGCGGTCAACGAGCAGCACCTGACCGCGTGGTTGCATTGGATGGCGGATGAAGGTTTCACCCAATCGAGCCAAGCAAGGAAAGTCAGCGCGATGCGGATGTTTTTTCGCCGCTATCTTGTGGGACAGAACCTCCGACCGGACGATCCGACGGAACTGCTCAGCAGTCCAAAGTTCCGGCGCAAGCTGCCCCAGACGCTCTCTCCCGCGGACATGGAGAAACTGCTCGCTGCGCCGAAGGGAGGAGATGCCTACTCGGTCCGCGATTGTGCCATGCTCGAGCTTTTTTATTCGAGCGGGCTGCGCATTTCCGAACTTTGCGGCCTCACGTTGCAGCAGGTTGACTTGGAACACAGCTTCGTGCGGGTGTTTGGCAAAGGCGCGAAGGAGCGGGTCGTGCCGCTCGGTGCCAAGGCTCGCGACGCCGTGCAGGTTTATCTCGGGTCGGGACGCCCGCGGCTGGTGAAGCCGCGCACGGGGAGCGAACTCTTCATTTCCGAGCGCGGCCGAGCCATCTCGCGCAAGACACTCTGGGCCCTCGTGAAGAAGCACGCGCGCAACGCCGGTCTGGCCAAGTCCGTGAAGCCGCACTTGCTGCGCCACTCCTTTGCGACCCATCTGCTGGGAGGCGGGGCCGATCTGCGCGCCATCCAGGAAATGCTCGGCCACGCCAGCATCGGCACGACGCAGATCTACACGGCGGTCGAGTCGTCGCGCCTGCTCGACCAGCACGCCAAGCACCATCCGCGCAACAAAGCGGCTAAGCCTTGAGGAGCGACTCGCGCGTCGGGGAGATTAGACGCGCCATTTTCCGTGAACCGGCAAGGCTCGGGCCGCGACCTTTGGTTGCATGGCGATGAACCCCGATCCGAAGCAGGTGCTGACCGAACTGACCGTGCTCGCCGCCCAGGCGGGCAGCGAGGCGGCTTTTCGCGACCTGCACGGGCTCTGGCGGGCGGACCTGCGCCGGCTGGCCCTGGTCCGCGTCGAGCGCGACGAGGCGGCTGACGAGGTGATGACCGAGGTCTGGCTCGCGATCGTGCGCGGCTTGGCGCGGCTCGACGATCCGGCCTGTTTTCCCCGCTGGGCGTTTCGCATCGTTGACCGGCGTTGCACCGACTGGATTCGCCGCCGCGCCACCGCGCGGCGACATGCCGTGGCGGTCGCTGCTGAAGCGGAACATTTCGCTCCGGCCGCGGTGCCCGCGATCGCGGCGCACGAACCCGCGGATGAGGTTGTCGCCCTGCGCGCGGCCGTGACGCGGTTGCCGGCCGACGCACGCAAACTCCTCCACCTTTACTACGAGCTGGGCCGCTCGGTTGCCGAGATCGCGGAGATCCTCGACCTTCCCTCCGGCACCGTGAAATCCCGGCTCTTCTCTGTCCGCGAAACCCTGAAAGCCCAACTCGAAAGGAAACTCCCATGAACAACCTCGACCAAAAAATCCAAGCCGCCCTGCGCCAGCAAGGCGCGTCCGCCGAACTGCTTGACGAACCCAATCTCGCCGAGGAGGTCTTCACGGCCTTTCGCGGCCGCAACCGCGTGATTTCAACCATCATGTTCGTGGTCAATATCCTGATCGTCGTCGCGGCCGTCTGGTCGGCGGTGAAATTCTACGGAGCGGAATCGACCCAGCTGCAACTGCAGTGGGGCGCGCTTGCGATGCTGCTGATTATGGCCGCCAGCTTCCTCAAGGTCTGGTTCTGGCTGGAGATGCACACCAATCGCGTGCTCCGCGAACTGAAGCGGGTTGAGCTGTTGCTCGTGACGCGGCGCGATGGCGAAAAGTGACCCGGAAAGCGGGCCCACGGTCGCGCGGTCGCACCGGCGGGCTCAGCCGCCAAGCCCGCCGCCGAGCCGGGCGGCGCGTTTCACCAAGGCAAGGGCGGCGGGCAGGTTCAAGTCCTCGAGCTTTTTGAAATTGATGCAGCTGCGACCGGTGCGGACCTTGCCGAGCTTGGTCTGGTGCTGGTCGATCAGGTAGCCCTTGGCGTCACAGCAGCAGATGTAGAGGGAGAGGTAGCTCTTGTTGCTGGCGAGGCCGACGATGAACCACGTGCCTTCGTGCCCGTCGGCAAAGGTGTAGGGAAACTCGCCGTAGCCGATCACGCTTTTGCCCATCATGTCCCTCATCTTGACCTTGAGTTTCGGGGCCGCCTGCCGGATCGCCCGGTCCAGCACGGTAAGGGCCGCGCGGCGGTCGTCCGGCAGACTGGCGAGGTAGGACTGCTTGGTCAGCTTGGCAGGGGGCATGGGAGAGGGGGCTGAGGGGTCGGGGGCGGAGGAGGAAAGCAAATGCAGGCTTTCACTTGTTGGCGGCGTTCGACTACCTTGTTACCCATGACCGAGCTCCAAATCCATCTGGAAAATGTTCAGCAAGCGGCGGCGAAGATTCGCGCGGCGGGTGGCGACCGGACGCCCAAGATCGCCATCGTGCTCGGCTCGGGCCTCGGCGGCTTGGCGGCCAAGGTGGAAAACCCGGTGGTGCTTTCCTATGGCGACTTGCCGGGGTTTCCGGTCCTGACCGTGGCCGGTCACGCCGGGAAACTGCTTGTCGGTTCACTCGGAGGAGTGCCCGTCATCGTGCTCAATGGCCGCAAGCATTTCTACGAGACGAGCGACGCGTATCCTCTCAAGACCATGATCCGGGCGTTGAAGTCCGCCGGGGTCGAAGCACTGTTCCTCTCCAATGCGGCGGGCAGTTTGCGGCCGCACATCGGCGTCAGCGAACTCATGCTGATCACCGATCACATCAATTTTCTCGGCCTCAATCCGTTGGTTGGTCCGAATGAAGCGGAGTTTGGACCACGTTTTGTGCCGATGAGTGACGCGTGGGATCCGGCGCTGCGGGCCAAGGTGAAGGCCGCCGCCCAAGCGAACGGAATCACGCTGCACGAAGGCGTCTATGTCGCCTTCCGTGGGCCCTCCTTTGAAACTCCGGCCGAGATCCGGATGGCGCAGGGCTGGGGTGGCGATGCCGTGGGCATGTCGAGTGTGCCGGAGTGCATTCTGGCGCGGCATTGCGAGATGCAGGTCGTGGGCGTTTCCTGCATCACCAACATGGGCGCGGGACTCTCGGATGAAAAACTCTCGCACGAACACACCATCGCCAATGCCACGGAGGGCGCCGCGGCCTTTGAGCGACTGGTGATCGCCGCCGTGCAGGCGTTCTAGTCGCCGCGACTCACCACGGCACGACGGTGGCACCGAGGGCGAGGAACACCATGCCCGCGCCGACCAGCCAGACCATCAGCCACGCGATCCAGCGCAGCCACGTCATGAACGGGATGCCGGCAATGGTCAGGAGACCCATCGTGATCCCGCTGGTGGGGATGATGAAATTGCTGAGTCCGTCGCCGAGCTGAAAAGCCAGCACGGCGGCCTGGCGGGGCATGTGCAACAGGTCAGCCAGCGGAGCCATGATCGGCATGGTCAGCGCCGCCTGCCCGCTGCCGCTGGGGACGAAGAAATTCAGACAGAACTGCACGGCGAGCATCACTTGCACCGACCACACCGGCGGCAGACCGCCCGCCGCCTGACTCATGCTGTGGAGCACGGTGTCCACGATGCGGCCCTCCTGCATCACGAGGAGGACGCTGCGGCTCAAGCCGATGATGAGTGCCGCGGCGACCATGTCGCGCGCGCCGGAAGAGAACGCGCGGGCGGCGTCGTTCGGGCCCACCCGTCCGAGCACGGCGGCGCCAAACCCGATGGCGAGGAAGAGGCCGGCGATCTCGCCGATATACCAATCCCACCGGGTCACCCCGACGATCAGGAACACCAAACCGAGGGAGAGCAGGGCGAGCACGCCCACCCGACCGGCCGTCAGGGACTCCTGCGCGGGGGCGGGTGACGTCGCTGCGTCCTCGCGACCGAACGGGAGCAGGCTCTGCGCCGGATCCTTTTCCAGTTTGGCGGCGTAGCGCATGACGAAGATGGTCGCGATCAGCGTGAGCACGGCCCACAGCGCCATGCGGAAGGGCCAGCCGCTGAAGATTGGGAGTTCACTGAGCCCTTGGGCGATGCCGATGGTGAAGGGGTTGAACGCCGCGCCCGCGAAGCCGACGCCCGCGCCCACGAAGGGAATGGCCACGCCCACGATCGGATCCCAGCCGAGTCGCCGGGCGAGGGGCAGGGTGAGCAGGACAAAGACCAGAACCTCTTCACTCATGCCAAACGTGTTTCCTCCGATGGAAAAGGCGATCATCAGCACCGGAATCACGAGACGGCGGCGGGCCGGATTGTCGCCGGCGCAATGGACGAGCCAGTTGATCGCGGCGGAGATCGCCCCCGTCGCATTGATCACGGCAAAGGCCCCGCCGACCAAGAGCACGAAGGCGATGATCATCGCGGCGTCGTGATCCGTGAAACCCTTGAGCGGCGCCGTGAAGAAACCGTGCCATGCCACCGGGCTGGACCCCATCGCCTGATAGGTCCCGGGCACAACCACGGTTCGCGACCCGACTTGGGTGCGTTGGAATTGCCCCGCCGGCACCACCCAGGTCAACACCACTGCGAGCAGCAGGACCGTCAGGACAATCAGCAGGGCGTCGGGAGTCTTGGTCGGGGCAACGGTGGTCATGCTGGGTCTTCGATGGGGAAGGGAAGCGCCGTTGGCGGCGCTGTTTGGCGCCGTCCAAAGGTTGGGGTGGCAGCAGCATGCGTCGCACCCTTGGTCAGTCGAGGCAGATGTTGAACCACCGCCGCATAGTTCCTTGCGCCCGATGAAGGGGCCCTTTGAGATGAACGCACCTTATGGCGAAGACCCGGGTCGAGATCGTCCAAGAAAACCTCCACGCCGCGGTCGCGTCGGCCACGGCTGCGGCCAGCGAACTGCCGCGCGACGCGGCCCTGGGCCTGCACACCACGCTGACCGCCGGAAAGGCCGTGGAGATTTTCGCCGACCAGGTCGCCAGCCGCCTGCTGGACGTCGCGGCCCGCGAGCTGCGCAAGACCAACCAGTCGTTCTACACCATCTCCAGCGCGGGACATGAACAGAACGCCATTCTCGGCACGCTCTTGCGGGCCGATGATCCCTGTTTTCTGCATTACCGTTCCGGCGGGTTGATGATGGCTCGGTCGCGGCTGCAACCGGACCTCGATCCGATTCTCGACGGCGTGCGCTCGTTCTGCGCGTCGGCGGATGATTCGATCTCCGGGGGCCGGCACAAAGTTTGGGGCAGCCGCCCGCTGTGGGTGCCTCCGCAGACGAGCACGATCGCGTCGCATTTGCCGAAGGCCTATGGGATGGCGCACGCCTTGCGGCGGGTAAAACGCCTCGGTCTCAACAACGGGCTGAAAGGCGATTCCATCGTCCTCTGCTCCTTTGGCGACGCGTCGGCCAATCACGCCACCGCCCTCGCGGGCATCAACGCCGTGCGCTATGCGGTGCGCCGCGGCGGCGATGCCCCGATCGTGTTTCTCTGCGAGGACAACGGCATCGGCATTTCCACGGAAACTCCCCTCCACTGGATTCGCGACAATTTCAGTCATCTGCCCAACCTCGCCTACTACACCCTGTCCGGCACGATGGACGAAATGTGGGACGGGGCGGAGGCGGCGACCAGGCACTGCCGCACCACGCGGCGGCCGGTTTTTGTGCACCTGCATACGGTGCGACTGTGGGGACACGCCGGCACCGACGTCGAAACATCCTACCGCACCGTCGAGGAAATCGAAGCCGTCGAGGCCCGCGATCCGCTAGTGGCTAATGCCCGCCGGCTGATCGAACTCGGCGCGGCCACGCCGGCGGCGTTGCAGCAGATCATCACCGACCTGCAAGCGCGGGTCGACGCCGCCTGCGCCGAGGTGACCCGCGGTCCCAAGCTCACGAGCGTCGCGGAGATCATTCGTCCCCTGGCCCCCTTCGACGAGACGAAGATCCGTGCCACCACCGCGATCCAAGCCGGCGCCGAGGCGCGCACGACGCTTTTCGCCGCGGTCCTGCCGGAAAAGAATCCGTCACCCTTGAAGCGCACCATGGCCGCGCACATCAACTCCGCTTTGGCGGACGAGATGCTCCGCTTCCCCGAGATCAGCCTTTTCGGCGAGGACATCGGCCGGAAGGGTGGTGTCTATGGCATCACGGCCGGCCTGCAGAAAAAATTCGGCTCGCACCGTTGCTACGACACGTTGCTCGACGAAACCATCATCCTCGGGCTTGCGCAGGGCATCGGGTTGGCGGGGCTCCTGCCGATTCCCGAGATCCAATATCTCGCCTACCTGCACAACGCGCTCGACCAATTGCGGGGCGAAGCGTGCTCGTTGCAGTTCTTCTCCAACGGGCAATTCGCCAATCCGATGGTCGTGCGCGTGCAGGGACTGGCCTATCAAAAGGGTTTCGGGGGACATTTTCACAACGACAATTCCATCGGTGCGCTCCGCGACATCCCGGGTTTGCTCGTCGCGGTGCCTTCCCGGGGGGACGATGCCGCGAAGATGCTGCGCGGGCTGGTCGCCACCGCACGGGCGTGCGGCCGGGTGGCGGTCTTTCTCGAACCGATCGCGCTCTACCACGAACGCGACCTCCATGCGGAGGGCGACAACCAATGGCTGTTCGATTACCCGGCGCCCGACCAGCTGCTCCTGCCGGGCGACATCGGCGTGTATCACGCCGAAGCGAAGGACCTCTTGATTGTCAGCTACGGCAACGGGCTGCGGTTGTCGCTCCGCGCGGCCAAGCGACTGCAGGAGCAGGGCAGATCGGCGCGCGTGTTGGATGTGCGCTGGTTGAATCCGCTGCCGCTCGAGGCGATCCGGAAACACGCCGCCGAGTGTGGGGCCGTGCTGGTGGCCGACGAGTGCCGGGCGACCGCTGGAGGCATTGCCGATGCGGTGATCGCGGCGCTGGCGGAGTCGGGTTATGGCAAGCCGCTCGGTTCCGTGCGGGCGATTGACTCCTACGTGCCCCTCGCTGCCGCCGCCAAGCTCCTGTTGGTTTCCGAGCAGCAAATCGTGGATGCCGCGCTGAAATTGGGGCGCTGATTCCCGGTCAGGCGGTCGATTTCGAACCGAGCAACCGGGCCGGGAGGAACAGGATGGCCTTCAGCAGTTCGAGCAAACCGCCGACGCAGATGCCCACGAGGCGAAACGGCAGGACGATCAGCCAGACGAGCGGGAACAGCACGAGCGCCAGCAAGGCCAGCGGCCAGCAGACAACGAAGAGCAGGCACCAGAGAAGGAAGGTCGCGAGGGTGTTCATGACGGGAGGTTTCCTGATGACACCGCAAACGGCCGGTTGGTTGCAGATTTTTTGCGCCGGTGCCGAATGGGTGTCTCGCCGGGTACTTTCCTCTCACCACTTCCGGTAAGGGCGATTCACCCGCGGCGCTCCGACGATAATTGATTCAAGGACCAGCTGATCCGGCGTGGACTCAAGCGGCTCGCGCAAGCCCGCAAGTTCTCGGGCGCGAGCGAGAATCAGGGCCCGTACGCGCTGCGCTTCTCGAGAAGCCGGGTCCAGTCCGCCCGCGGAACTGGGCACCAACCAAAGCCCATAGCGCCGCTGCTGGATGAAGGCCTCGACGTTCAGCGAGTAGGAATCGAGGGTATCGGCTACCGTGATTCGGTAGCGCCGTCGCTCCGTGGGTCGGTCGAACGGTGAGTGCCAGCCGGTTTTCAGCATGGCCGGATAGCCCGGAGTTCCATTCATCAACGGCGCCAACGGCCGGCAAAATTCCTCCGCCGCCGCCAACAACAGGGGATGAGCGAGACGGGTCGCCGGCACCGATGCCTCGGTGGGGTAGGTACGCTCGCCCGACACGCTTCGCCATTCGGACCATTCCAATCGCAGCAGGCCGATCAACAGCGTCAGCGTCATCACGCCCCCCAATCCGGCGACGACCCGACGCGACCAGAGCAGCAGGGTGGAGAGCCAAACGGACGGTGGCTTGCCCTCGCCGCCGGTTGTCGTCGTTTCGATCTCCGGGGAGGGTGCCACTCGGCGGGCGAGCGCCGCGTAGCCGAGCAACTCCGCCAATCGGGAAGAGAGGACCCGCGCTTCGCGCCAGCAGCGTCCGAGGTTACGGAGCGCGGTGTCCAGCGCGCGCAATATGCCCCACAGCAAAAGCAAGGTCAGCCCGACGGTCGCAAGCACGAGTGAACTTTCCTCGTTCCAATCACCCGATGGGAGCGAGCGGAGAATCATCGGCAGCAGAAGGAGTGATTTGAGGAGTTCGCGCGTCTCTTCAAGGTGGGTGACGGCGGTACTGACGATCGCCGCCAGTGCCGCCAATGCCAGCCAACCATTGTGCGCGGTCAGCCTGAATGAATCCGCCTGCCTCAGCCACCAGCGGCGGGCCAGCACGATGCCGATGAAGGCAAGGACCAGGGCACCGAGAAATGCCATGCCTTCCGCTTCGGAGAGATCCTCCCATCGGTCCTCCGGCACGAGTCCGGCCAAAATCAAGGTCGCCATCACGCAAAGGCGAAAAGTCATGCCCGTCGGAACGGTGTTGCCGGGCACCCCCGCCCGCCGTCGGTAAATGAGGCCACTCCAGCCGAAGGACAAAATGACGATTGTCGTATCCCAGAGAGATTGCATCCCGCCCCACGGTGGCGTGTGGCACGCGAGTCCGACGGCCAAGGCGAGCAGGACACCGGATCGACCAAGCCACAGCCCCCCGACAAAGGCACCGAGCATCACGGCAAAGGGTTCGTCCAACTGCATCCTCAAGACCCGGACATCGGCTTCGAAAAATTTTCCGCCGATGGTTGCCAGCAGCAGGCCTCCGGCGCCGAGGAAGACGAAGAGAAACACCAGGTGTCGCGCCAGCCACGGAGCGGGGATAGCCGAGGCGTGACCGGCTTCCAGTCGCGCCAAGCTCCGACCGATGCCGAAGAAGGCGAAGAGCCAAACAAAGGTCACAACGGTGGGGTTGAGATAGTCGAGAAACACCGAGTCCAGTAGCACCGCGCCGAGACCGGGGAGCTCCACCGACCGGGCGTGGAGCAGAACATCCAAGGCAAGGATGGGTCTCCAACCCGAGTCGCCGTGCAGGGCCGCGCTGATCGCCAGTGCGATCCCGGGCAGCAGCAAGACCGACCACTCGACCTGCGCTCGCCCGGCGAGCACCAGGGCGACAAAGAAGCAAAGCGTGAGTCCCATTGAAACAG
>JAUXOH010000447.1 GCA_030682505.1 Candidatus Didemnitutus sp.
CATGGTTCCGCGCATCTTCATCGAGCGCGCCGGCAACCGCGTCCGCGTCAAGATTTTCACCGCCCGCCCCGGCATCGTGATCGGCAAGAAGGGCCAGGAAGTCGAAAACATGAAGGTCCAGCTCGGGAAACTTACCGGCAAGGACATCCTGCTCGACATCCAAGAGGTCAAGAAGCCCGAGACTGATGCCCAGCTCGTCGCCGAAAACGTCGCGCTGCAACTTGAGCGCCGCGTGGCGTTCCGCCGTGCGATCAAGAAGTCCATTCAGATCGCCATGTCCCTCGGCGTGGACGGCATCAAGATTCAATGCTCTGGCCGCCTTGGTGGCACCGACATCGCTCGCCGCGAGTGGCAGCGCCAGGGCCGCATTCCCCTCCACACCCTCCGCGAGAACATCGATTACGGTTTCGCCGAAGCCCGCACCCTCTGGGGCAAGATCGGCGTCAAGTGCTGGATCTGCAAAAAGGAAGAAACCAACTAATTGCCCCGGGCTCACCGCTCCGTGCACCTAGCTAACTAAAAGCCATGTCCACTCTTTCCCCCTCACGCACCAAATACCGCAAGTCCTTCAAGGGCACCCGCGCCGGCAATGCCAAGCGCGGCAACACGCTCGCCTTTGGTGAATTCGGTCTGCAGTCCCTTTCCCGTGGTCCCATGACCGGCCGCCAAATCGAGGCCGCCCGCGTCACCATTGCCCGCCATCTCAAGCGCAAGGGCAAATTGTGGATCCGCGTTTTCCCGCACAAGCCGGTCACCAAGAAGCCGGCCGAAGTGCGCATGGGCCAAGGCAAGGGCCCGGTGGAATTCTACGTCGCCGTCATCCGGCCCGGCGCGGTGCTGTTCGAACTCGCCGGCGTTTCGGTGACCATTGCCAGAGAGGCATTCCGCCTCGCCGATGCCAAGCTGCCGTTCCGTTGCCGCTTCATCGTCCGTGAAAGCTTGGGCACCTAATTTTTAGAGGAGACCGCTACCATGACTTCCAAGGAAATCCGCCAACTCTCGCCAATCGAGATCACCACCAAGCTCCGCGCCACCCGCGACGAGCTCCTGCAACTGCGTCTGCGCAAGCACACCGGCCAGGTCGAAAAGCCGCACATGATCCGTGTCCTCCGCAAGGACGTGGCTCGCCTCGAGACTATTCTCACCGAGATCAATTCCAAGCAGACCGTCGCCTAAGCGCCGTCCAACCGCCTCCGCCCATGTCCCTTCACACCCGCCACGCCACCCGCAAGACCGAGCTCGGTTTCGTCAGCTCCAAGATGGGCGACAAGTCCGTCAAGGTCACCGTTCCTTACAAGACCCCGCACCCCCTTTACGGCAAGGTCATCAACCGCAAAACCGTGCTCCATGTCCACGACGAGAAGAACGAAGCCAAGGTTGGCGACAAGGTCGAGGTCATGGAGACTCGCCCGATCAGCCGCCTGAAGCGTTGGCGCATTGTTCGCGTTGTCCTCGCCGCCGTTGCTCCTCTGGGCGCGGCCGTCACCGAGGCTGATGTGGCCGCCATCGTCCCCACCAAGACCACCAAAGCTAACAAAGCCGCGGTTCCCCAAGCCTAATTTCCAGGAGAACATCGTCATGATTCAGATGCGTTCCATTCTCGATATTGCCGACAACACCGGTGCGCGCCGCGCCTCGATGATCGGCAAAGTCGGCCATCCTTCCTTCTATGCCCACGTGGGTGACATCATCAGCGTGAACATCAAAGAGAGCAGCACCGATGCGACGGTGAAGAAAGGTGAGGTCCACAAGGCCGTCATCGTTCGCACCCGCGCTCCGCTTCGTCGCACCGACGGCAGCTACCTTCGCTTCGACAGCAACGCGATCGTCATCATTGGCGATGACGGCAACCCCAAGGGCACCCGCATCTTCGGCCCCGTGGCTCGCGAACTCCGCGCCAAGAACTACATGAAGATCATCTCCCTCGCACCGGAGGTCCTCTGACCATGCAAAAATTCCATATCAAGAAAAACGACGCCGTCGTCGTCATTTCGGGCGCCCACAAGGGCAAGTCCGGCAAGGTCCTCGAGATCCTGCCCGTCAAGCAACGCGCCGTCGTTGAAGGCGTGGCCATGATCAAGCGGCATCTCAAGAAGTCCCAAGAAAATCCCCAGGGCAAGATCCTCGAGCGCGAAGGTTCGGTCCAAATCTCGAACCTCATGCTGCAATCGCGTTTCGACGCATCGAAGCGCACCAAGAAACCAGCCGAGGCCGCCAAGAGCTAACGCTTTCAATCGCCCGCTTGGAAACCGGGCCCACCAAAAATGAGCCAGAAAAAGAATCTCCCCCCGCTGCAGAAAGCTTATCTCGAGCAAGTCGTGCCCGCCCTCATGGCGGCGCGCGGCTACAAGAATAAGCACCAAGTACCGGCCCTCTCGAAGATCGTGCTGAACACCGGCATCTCTTCCGCCGCCGACAAGAACCAGATCGCCGACGCCGCGCGCGACATGGCGCTGATCGCCGGTCAGAAGCCGATCCTGAACAAGTCCCGCAAGGCCATCGCCAATTTCAAATTGCGCGAAGGCCAGATCGTGGGCTGCAGCGTCACCCTGCGCGGCGACAGCATGTGGAATTTCCTCATGCGTCTCCTCGCCGTCGGCCTTCCGACCATCCGCGATTTCCGCGGCACGTCGAGCAAGCTCGATGGTCAGGGTAACTACAACATCGGCATCAGCGACTTCACCATTTTCCCCGAAATCCAAGTCGAGAGCGCCAAGCGTCAGATGGGTCTCGATATCACCCTCGTCACTACGGCTGACACCGATGACGAGGGCCGTGAACTCCTCCGCCTTCTCGGCATGCCCTTCCGTCGCACGGAAAACACCGCCCCGAAGTCCACCGCCGCCTAACCTTTACGCGCCATGCCGAAAACCTCCGCCATCGAACGCAACAAGAAGCGTCAGCGCCTCACCGAAAAGTTCGCTCCCAAGCGTGCTGAGCTGAAGGCTGTTCTCTCCAACCCGGCCACCTCTGACGAGGAATTCTACGCCGCGCAAAAGAAGCTCCAGAAGCTTCCGCGCAACTCGTCGAAGGTCCGCATCCGCAACCGCTGCTCCATGAGCGGCCGCCCGCGCGGCTTTAAGCGCAAATACGGCGTCTCCCGCCTCACCTTCCGCGAGCTAGCACTCGCCGGCAAAATCCCGGGCGTCACCAAATCATCTTGGTAAACCCTTTGGTCCGCGGGAGTCGGATATGACCCGCACGACCGTCGCAAACAACATCCATCCATGACCGATCCGATCAGCGATTTCCTTACCCGCCTCCGCAATGCGTCGAAGGCCGGCCTCACCGTGTGCGTCTCACCGCACTCGCAAATGAAGGAGAGTCTCGCGACAATCCTTAAGACCGAGGGTTTTATCCGCGATTTCACCACCGGTGCCGACGAGCGCGGTCACAAGACCCTCATTGTGACCATGAAGTATGTCGACAGCACCCCGGTGCTCGTCGGCCTCAAGCGTGAGTCGACACCCGGCCGCCGCCGCTATTTCGGTTATTCCGATTTGCCCCGCGTGCTGAACGGCCTCGGTATGGCCATCGTTTCCACGTCCAAGGGTCTCATGAAAGACCAAGACGCCCGCCGCAACAAACTCGGTGGCGAACTCGTCTGCACCGTCTGGTAAGGAACAAAGCACCATGAGCAGAATTGGCAAACAACCCGTTTTAATTCCCGACAAGGTCAAGGTCGACATCAAGGGCACCACCGTGTCCGTCGACGGCCCGAAGGGAAAAACCAGCAAAACCTTCGCCCCGGTCGTCAAGATCGAGCAGAAGGACAAAACCATCGTCGTCTCGCCGCTCGATGAGACCCGCTTCTCCCGCGCGATGTATGGCACCGCCCGTTCCGTGATCAACGGCATGGTCAAGGGCGCCAGCGTCGGCTACCTGAAGGAGCTCGAAATCCAAGGCGTCGGCTTCAAGGCGATCCTCAAGGGCAATCAACTCGATTTGTCCCTCGGCTACTCGCATCCGATTCTTCACGACATCCCGACGGGGGTCAAAGTGACCGTCACCGACGGCACCAAGTTGAAGATCGAAGGCGCCGACAAGCAAATGGTCGGTCAGGTGACCGCCGAAATTCGCGCCTACTACCCGCCGGAGCCTTACAAGGGCAAGGGCGTGCGTATCGTTGGCGAGCACGCCGAGCGTGTCCGTCGCAAGGAAGGCAAGACCGTCGCCTAACCGCGCTAACCTCAAGGTCGCAATACCATGTCCAACACGATTCAAAAAGCCATTCTCCTGCAGAAGCGCAAGTGGCGCATTCGCAAACTGGTGGCCGGCACCGCTGCCCGCCCCCGTCTCACCGTCAAGTTCTCCGGCAAGCACATCTACGCGCAAGCGGTCGATGACGATGCTGGCAAGACCCTCGCGTTCCTTTCGACCCTCGATGCCGAGGTGCGCAAGGGCAACGCGAAGAGCAACCTCTCCGGCGCCAAAGCTCTTGGCACCGCCTTCGCCATCAAGGCGAAGGCCGCCGGCATCACCGCGGTGGTGTTCGACCGCAACGGCCGTCTCTACCACGGCCGCGTCAAGACGTTTGCCGACGCCACGCGCGAAGGTGGCCTTCAATTCTAAACCCCGTCCATGGCTCAAAATAACAGATCCTATTCCTCCGGTCCCGGTGCCGTCGATTCCGGCATGATCGAGAAGGTCGTCTTCATCAACCGCTGCGCCAAGGTGGTGAAGGGTGGCCGTCGCTTCAGCTTCTCCGCCCTCTCCGTCGTCGGCGATGGCAAGGGCAGTGTTGGCATCGGCTACGGCAAGGCCAAGGAAGTTCCCGAAGCAATTCGGAAAGCGACCGAGTCCGCCAAGAAGCGCATGGTCCCCGTGAAGCTTCGCGGCGACACGATTCCGCATGAAGTTCTCGGTGTCTACGACGGCGGCAAGGTGTTCCTTCGCCCCGCGACCACCGGCACCGGACTCATCGCCGGTGGTGGCGTTCGCGCCGTCCTCGAAGCGGCGGGCGTCAAGAACGTGCTCACGAAGTCGATGGGTTCCAAGAACCACATCGCCGTCGTGAACGCGACCCTCGCTGGTCTCCGCAAGTTGCGCATGGCGGAAGATTTCAAGTCCGCCCGCAGCGCAGTTTAAATTAATCCGAGTCGCCCCGCGCCAGAGTCGGCGAGGGGCGGCGACCCAAACTTAGGAAAACAAGACAATGCTCCTCCACACTCTCAAGAACGTCAAAGGTGCCGTCCACCGGCGCAAGCGCGTCGGTTGCGGCGAAGGCAGCGGCCACGGCAAGACCTCCGGTCGCGGTGGCAAAGGCCAGTCGGCTCGTTCCGGCGGCTCGATCCGTCCCGGCTTCGAAGGCGGCCAGATGCCGCTTTACCGCAAACTGCCCCACCGCGGTTTCAACAATTACAATTTCCGCACGAGCTACGGCATCGTGAACGTTTCCGACCTCGAAGGCCTCGATGTGGCCATCACGGAAGTGAATCTCGATGTGCTGGTCAAAGCCGGCCATGTCCGTTCGGGCGTGCTGCTCAAGATTCTGGGCAATGGCGACCTCACCCGGGCCCTCAAGGTCACGGCGGTCAAATTCTCCGACTCCGCCAAGGCGAAGATCGAAAAGGCCGGCGGCCAGGCGATTGTTGCCTAAGGTCACCGCCTTGCATCCTCGTTTCCCGTTACCGACTGAGTCCGCTCTCCTGCACCTCAGTCGAATGGGAAAACCGAAAGTCCCTTCTCTAACTCCGTAATTCCTCACCCCGTGTTTTCTGCCTTCACGAATTCGATGAAGATTCCCGAGCTGCGCTCGAGGATTCTCTACACGCTGGCGTTGCTCTTCGTGGCACGCGTTGGCGCCCACATCCCGCTGCCCGGCATCGACCCGAAGCCGCTCATGCAGTTCTTTGCGGACCAGACGGCGGGTGGGGGCGGTGCCCTGGTCGGTCTCTACAACATGTTCACGGGTGGCGCGCTGCTTAAAGGCGCCGTTTGCGCGTTGGGCATCATGCCCTACATCAGCGCCTCCATCATCTTCCAGTTGATGACCGCTGTGGTCCCGACCCTCAGCCGTTTGCAGCAGGAAGGTGACGTCGGCCGCCAGAAGCTCACCCAATACACGCGCTACCTCACGGTTGTCATCTGCGTGGTTCAGGGCGTGTTGCTCATTCTCGCACTGGAGAATCCGGCCCGCTTGTTCCCCGGCTATGATCTGAACACCTATGGGCAGATCGTCCTCGTGGGCAAAGTGTGGTTCCTCGTCCAATCGACCGTGTTTCTCACCGCCGGCACACTCCTGATGATGTGGCTCGGCGAGCAGATCACGCAGCGCGGGATCGGCAACGGCGTCTCGCTCCTGATCACGATCGGCATCATCGCCGACGTCCCCGGTGCGGCGGCCGCGACCTATCAACTTTTCTTCGCCCCGGTGGGCGTGGCCAAGCTCGGCCTGCCCCAGGCAGTGCTGATGCTCGGCCTCTTCTTGATTGTCACCATGGGCATCATCGCGGTGACCCAGGGTCAGCGCAAAATCCCGGTGCAATATGCCAAGCGGGTGGTGGGGCAGAAGGTCTACGGCGGACAGAGCTCTTTCCTGCCGCTCAAGGTCAATTACTCGGGCGTCATGCCGGTGATCTTCGCCAGCGCGATCCTGCTCTTCCCGCAGCAGATTTTCTCCCAACTGGGTGCAGCCTTCGACATCAAATTCCTGGTCGAGTTTTCGAACAACCTGATCAGCGGCCATTGGATGTATTACGCCATCATGGCGTCCCTGATCCTGTTCTTCAGCTATTTCTGGGTGTCCGTGATGTTCAAACCGATCCAGGTCGCCGATGATCTGAAGAAATACGGCGGCTATATCCCGGGTGTCCGTCCGGGTGAGCCGACGGCGAGCTTCCTCGATTTCATCATGACCCGGCTCACCCTGGCCGGCGCGGTGTTCCTTACGATCATTGCGGTGATTCCTGACATTCTCCTCTATCAGCTGAAAGTCCCGCCGCGCATCGCGTATTTCTTCGGCGGCACCGGCATGCTGATCACGGTTGGTGTCATTCTCGACACGATGCGCCAGATCGAAACCTTCCTCCTGCAGCGTCATTACGACGGTTTCTTGAAGAAGGGCCGGATTCGCGGCCGTTCCACGTCGACCCAGATGACGCTCGGCGAGGCCGCCTCAGATGCGACGGTCATGAAACTCGTTGGTTTCATGCTAATTATGCTTCTCGTTGGCATGGCCGCATGGGCGGTCCGCCATTTTGCTCTTTAACCCTTTACTTCAGTGAAGAGGGCTGAAGACTCCAGCACCTTTTCCTCCATCGCCTCGGCGAAGGAGAAGATCATAGTCCTCGGTCAAATGGGTCCGCTTTTCGCGGATTTAATTGCCCAAACCCGTTCTTTCTCAATTGAGCACGTCTCTCCTGCTACTCTCGTGCAACAGGAGATTTCGCGACGCACTCCGCAAGGCCAACAGGCTGCTGCGGCGATCCAACGCGGCTCTGCCGTGTCGGAACAGTTAACCCTCGCGGTTCTCCGCAAGTGGTTCTGGGCGCGCAAACCCGATGCGGGATTCCTCCTGGAGGACTTCCCGGCTACGTTGCTCCAAGCAAAAGTGTACGACGAATGGCTCGAAGCTCGCGGTGAAAATCTCACCGCGGTTTTGAGTGCTGACTCCGCCCCGGCGGAGATCGTCACCCACTACCGCACGCAAGGACTCCCCCCCGGAGTCACTCGCACCGCTGCCTGATGCCCATCCCGATTAAGAACGCGGAAGGCATCCGCTGCATGCGCGAATCCTGCACCATTGCCGCCAATGTCTTGGCGCGCATGAAGGAGCAGGTTCGGCCCGGTATCACGACCTACGACTTGGATCAGATCGGGCGCGAAATCATCGCGTCGTTCGGCGCCCGCAGCGCCTGTTACGGCTACAAGTTGCATTCGTCTGCGTATCCCGCCTACACCTGCATCTCGGTCAACGAGGAGGTGGTTCACGGCATCGGTTCGCTGAAGCGCATTTTGCGCCCAGGCGACATTGTCTCTCTCGACGTCGTCGTTGAATACAACGGCTACATCGGCGACAATGCCACCACGGTCCCCGTCGGACCCATTGAGTCGGCAGTCGCCGAGCTTCTCCGAATCTCCGAGGCAGCCCTCGATCTCGGCATCAAACAGGCGCAGGTGGGCAATCGCATCGGCGACATCTCGCATGCCGTCCAAGCGCACGTCGAAGCCCACGGGTTTAGCGTCGTTCGCGAAATGGTCGGCCACGGGGTCGGCCGTTCCATGCACGAAGAGCCCCAGATCCCGAACTTCGGGCGAAAGAACTCCGGCGACAAGATCAAGCCCGGCATGACCCTCGCCATCGAACCGATGGTGAATCTCGGCCGCCATCACGTCCGCACCCTGAGCGACCACTGGACGATCGTCACCGCGGACAAATCGCCTTCCGCCCACTTCGAACACACCGTGCTCACGACGGATTCCGGACCGGAAATCCTCACGCTTGCTTCGCCCACTTTCCCACCACTTTCCAAACCATAACTCTCAACCCATCCCATTATGCCTCGTCTCCTCGGCGTTGAACTCCCCGCCAAAAAGAAACTCGGATACTCCCTCCGATACATCTACGGCATTGGCCCAGCCCGTGCCGACCAGATTGTCGAGACCGCCGGTCTCGATCCCAACATGCGCGCCTCGGATCTTTCCGAAGAGCAGCTCAACAAGATTCTCCACGTCATCACCGACAGCAAGTGGGTGGTAGAGGGCGATCTTCGCCGTGATATCGCCGGCAATTTGAAACGCCTCCAAGCGATCAACAGCTATCGTGGCA
Source organism: Candidatus Didemnitutus sp. (assembly GCA_030682505.1). GTDB lineage: Bacteria > Verrucomicrobiota > Verrucomicrobiia > Opitutales > Opitutaceae > Didemnitutus. The sequence continues at coordinate 8,771 of JAUXOH010000447.1, forward strand.
TTCGTCACCGTCGCGGCCTCCCGGTTCGCGGCCAACGCACCAGCACGAACGCCCGCACCCGCAAGGGCGCCCGCAAGACCGTGGGCGTTTCGAAGGCCAAGGAAGCTTAAACCTAAACACTCATTTCAATGTCCGAAGAGAAATCTGCTCCCAAGAAGGAAAAGGCGCCCAAGAAGGACGTCGCTGCCGCTGCTGCTGAAAAGCCAGCCAAGGCTCCCAAGGCTCCCAAGGCCCCCAAGGCCGATGCACCCGCGACCGAAGCCTCGGCTCCGGCTGCCGATACCAAGCCGGTTGAATTGGTCGGTGGCGTTCCGAAGGCTCCGTCGGCTGAAGATCTCCTCAAGGAGGAGCTCGGCACAATCAAGGTGCGCAAAGCCAAGGGCTCGAAAAACATCAGCTCGGGCATCGCGAATGTCACCGCGACCTTCAACAACACCATCGTCTCCATCACGGATGCGAAGGGGAATGTCATTTCCTGGTCCTCCGCTGGTAAGTGCAACTTCCGCGGTTCTCGCAAGTCCACCGCCTATGCCGCGCAGGTCGTCGCGCAAGACGCGGCCCGCAACGCCATGTCGCACGGCCTGAAGGAAGTTCAAATCCGTGTCAGCGGTCCCGGCCTCGGCCGCGACTCCGCGATCCGCGGTCTCCAAGCCATCGGCCTCGAGATCTCATCCATTATCGACGTTACGCCGGTGCCGCACAACGGCTGCCGTCCGCGCAAACGCCGTCGCGTCTAACCCGTAACTTTAAACTACACCTACCATGGCCCGTTATACCGGACCCACCACTCGGATCAGCCGCCGCTTCGGCACCTACATTCTCGGTTCTGCCAAAGTTCTCGAGCGTCGTAATTTCCCGCCCGGCCAGCATGGCCCGAAATCACGTCGCAAGTTGTCGGAATATGCTATCGGTCTGAACGAGAAGCAGAAACTCCGTTACATCTACGGCTTGTTGGAGCGCCAATTCCGTCGCGTCTTCGCCGTCGCCAAGAACGAGCGCGGCGTCACCGGCGAGCGCTTCATGCAGCTCCTCGAGACCCGTCTCGACAGCGTCGTCTACCTCCTTGGCTTTGCCAAAAGCCGGGCGCAGGGTCGCCAGCTCGTCAATCACGGCCACGTCAAGGTGAACGGCCGCAAGGTCGACATCGCGAGCTTCACGCTCACCGCCGGCGACACGATTGAGATCAAAGCGGTCAACAATTCCCGCCAGATCGTCACGCGCTCGATGGAAGAGAGCCGGGCCCGCGTTGTGCCGGGTTGGCTCACCCGCAATGACGAGGCGCTCTCCGCCGTGGTCACGCGCCTGCCGACCCGCGACGAGATGGATCCCTCGATCAACGAGCAACTCATCGTTGAGTTCTATTCCCGCTTCTAAGCTTTTCAGCCGGTCGCTCCAACCTCCAACTCTCCACTAGAGAATACTCACATGCCCAAGCGTCTCGGAAAATTCGAAGTTCCTTCCAAACTTACCAAAGTCGAAGAGGGCTCCACGTCCACCTACGCCAAGTTCATCGCCGAGCCTTTCGAGGCCGGCTATGGCCACACCGTCGGCAACTCGCTGCGCCGCGTGCTCCTTTCGTCCATCG
>JAUXOH010000465.1 GCA_030682505.1 Candidatus Didemnitutus sp.
CCATCAGCGGCACGGTGCACGACATCGCCGGCTACGCGGTGCTCGGCTTGACCTGCTTGGGACTGCTCGCGCTGGTGCCGGTGCTCAATCTCAAGCTCGAGTCACTCGCCCCCCTCGAGCCGGGCGCCGAGGCTTCCGCCGGAAAGCGAACCCAGCGGTAAGCGGAGTTCAAACCGGCGCGGACGGTTCCTTCCGGCCCTTCCCGAGCGGCACGAACCAGATCACCCCAACCACAAAAAGGTCGCTCACCACGTGAACGACGAGGCCTAGGGTCCGGTGATCGAGGAAGTCACGTTGACTGAGCAAAGCGTGGGCATGCACGAAGGTCGAAGCGGGCAGGGCCACGAGGTCCCGCCGAATCGCCTCGGTGAATTCGTAACTGCCCCACAAGCCCACGAGGTTCATCAGGGCGAACGCTAAGAAGGCCAAGGTGAGGAGGATCTTGAGCCGGCGGTTGAGCGGGACGGCGGCCGAGACCATCCAGCCGATCAACACCAGCACCGTGCCGGTGTAGAAATGCCAGTAGAACTCGATCTTGCCGACTCCCTGGATGAAGAGGTCGGCGATGTCTTTTTCATTCATGGGATTTGAGAATTCATTCGGGGGAATGTTTTCCTTCATCGAACGGGTTGGGGTTTGCCGTCGACGCGCTGACTCTGGTCAGTCTTTGGCCCGCTGCCGGCAGGAAGCCCGAACTCCTGGGCGAACTCAATCGTGGATTCGCAGCGATCAACCCCGCGGCGCGGGCTGGGCGGTCTTGGGCGGATGGGCGGCGAGCCACTCCGACCGCAAGACTGCGAACACCACGTCGTCGACCCATTCGCCTTTGAGCCAGAGGCTTTCGCGCAGATGACCTTCCTGGCGCAGGCCGACCTTGGCGAGGAGCTGCAATGAGGACAGGTTGCGCGGATCGACCGCACAGTGGACGCGGTGCGTCTCCGTTTGCGTGAACAGATATCCGAGCAACGCGCGCAAGGCCTCGGTGGCGAGACCGCGACCCTGAGCGGAGCGGGCGAGGGTGATGCCGAGCTCGACCTGCCGGGGATCGTCCGCGCGGCCGTTGACGCCGAAATCGCCCACCAGCTCCCCCGAGGCGCTTTCCACGATGCCAATTTGAAACCACTCCTTGGCGGTCGTGGGTTCGAGGTTGTCCATGCGCCGGATGAACGCCTCGACCTCCGCGACGGACTTGGGCTCCCACATTTGGAAGCGCGCCACGACCGGATCCGTGTGGATGCGGTAAACGGTGGCCGCGTCCACGGGCACGAGACGCCGCAACACCAACCGCAGCGTGGTGATCGACTGAAAAGACATGTCGCGTAGCTAGTCGTCCGCCGTTCGCGGTCAACGCGTCAGGCCATCAACCTCAAGGCAACATAGGGCACGAGGTTGAGCATCAGGACGGCGATCTTGTATTGGGCGAGGTATTGAAAATACGCGCGGGAGAGGTCGCGTTGGTCGAGCCCGAACATGGCGGCATGGATGCGGGAGACCGGTCCGCGCGCGACGGCCAGCAGAAGGGAGGTGAAGAGCAGGAGGCCGATGTTGATGGCGGTGCACCAGCCGAGCAACGTGGTGAGAGTGGTGAGTGAGTTCATTTGATTTTCCTCCGGGGGACGGGTTGAGGGTCAACCTAGGCGGAAACCCGCGCCGGGGCAACGCCGGGGACGCAAGTCCGGGTGGAGCGGGGGACGCGACGGGCTACGGACCTTCTTTTTTTCCGGCGGCGAGTTCCGCGAGAAAACTCGCTTCATCGTCGTAAAGCCGAGGGCCCTGATTCAAGTGCCGGCCGTCGGCGGTCCACTCGCCCACGACCGACTTGGTGCCATTGCCGAGAAAGTCCTCGGTCTTTTCCAGCGTGAGGTAGCGAAACGCGGCGCCATCTTTCTCCACGAGGGCGAAGAAACACAGCGGCGGATCGCGGGGCGCCTGAAAGGTGAGCAAGATGCGGTTGGCGTCGGGGAGCACCCGCACCACGAGCTGCTGCGCGAATTCGGCCCCCACAATCTCCGTCGCCGCTTCGAGCAGCGGGGCGAGAGAATTCTGGCTGAGGTGGGCAAAGAAAACGCCGTTGGATTGGTGGGTCCACTTCGGCAGGAGCGTGTGCTCGAAGTAATAGACCCGCTGGTGGGGTGTCGGTTCGGCCTCCGTTTCCTCGACGGCCCGCAAACGCGGCGGCGCGGCCAGCAGGGCAAGTGCAACGAGAACGCCGAAAGTCCTGCCGGCGATGCATGGGGCTGATTTCATTGATTTCGCCTCTTGGTTGAACCCGGCCCCGCTCACCGGGAGCGGCGGGCGGAGCCTGGAGCGGGGTGATCTTGATCGAAAACCGGGGATGAAGACGAGTGCGAAGCCGCGGTGGTGGGAGTTGGCGGGGGCTCTGGCGCATGGTTCCGCCGGGTTGGGGTCAAGCGGCGAGAAAATAGATGAACTCTTCAACGCGGGCACCACTCGGTAAGGAAAGCGCATCTTCGCCAACGCGAGCGAACCCTGCTTTCTCAAGCACGCGAATCGAGCCGAGATTGTGCCTGGCGACGCGCGCACTAAGTGGCCGCGTCGACTCAATGCGAAGGAACTGCGACATAGCAGCGGAGGCGATCCCTCGGCCCCAGAACTCACGACCGATCCAATAGCCTATCAGTCGGTCGTTGGATGCGGCATCGGTCCAGGCGCCAATGTTTCCGGCAACTTGGTCGCCCGCGAGAATGGTGCGGTTTACGGCAGCGGGATTACCGAGGATATTGGTGGTCCAATGGGTAAAAAACGCATCTCGATCCCGCGAAGGGAACGCAGCGAGTTTGGTGGCCTCGGGATCGAGCTGATGAACGAAGAAGACCGGGAGATCGTCCATCGTAACGGGGCGGAGTGACACGTGCTGATTCATTTTGCCGAGACACTATAGCTGCGTGCAGAGGCAGCGGA
>JAUXOH010000466.1 GCA_030682505.1 Candidatus Didemnitutus sp.
GGTCTTCGCCGAACACACCCTCGCCATGGCGCTCGCCCGCGATTGGACCGGTTTCATGCGCCTCCTCCAACGCATCCGCTACCGCGATGGCCAGATCGGGGTCGCGACGCGCAACCACTTCACCGAGACCGACTGGAATCCCTCCAATCGCTGGCTCGCCGGCGACGTCACGCTTGAACTCTCGGGCCCGCACGCGGTGAAGTTCAGCGAGAAAATTGACCGCACGGCTTTCCTGCGGAAACGCTACGGTCTCGAAACCAACATCCCGATTGAGGAACACCAAGACAGCTATCTCCCGTTTGCCGAGATCGCCCTCGTCGCGGCGCACCTGCGGGACGGCGATTTGATCAACATCGTGCGCGGCATCGTCAAACCCGGTGCCCCCGTCGACTCCACCTTCGGCGGCCACGCCTGGATCGGTCACGTCGGACTCATCGCCCACGGCCCGGACGGCACACTTCATCTCATTCACTCCGCCGAGCCGCAGGTCCGCGAAGAACCCCTCGCCCAATTCATCGCCCGCGAAACCGCGCAACTTGCCGAACGCGATGCCGCCGGCAAACCACGGCTGCTGGGTTTCAAATTTCTCCGCCTCGAACCGGATCCCCTCGCCAACCTGCGCCAGATCGACGGCGCCGGTGCCCCGCGCGTGACCTTGCCCGGCGGTCGTCCGGCTGGGTTGTAACCCGACCCGCGAATCACTCGGGCAACCAGAGTCCCCCCAGAACGGCCGGACGCGAGGCACCCGTCACCTCCGGGCAATTCCCAACTCCCGCCGCCAGCCTCTGGCGCGCAAACCACGCGAACGCCATGGCTTCAACCCAATCTCCCGCCACGCCAAGCACGTCGGTTCGCTCGACCACGCAACCCGCCAGATGATCCTGCAACGAACGCATCAGCGCGTCGTTCTTCGCGCCACCGCCGCAAACGAACACCTCCTGCCGACCCAACCCGGCATGCTGCCGAATCGCCGACGACAAGGTCTGGGTCGTCAGGGCCAGGAGCGTGGCTTGAACATCGGCGTCGGCCAGCGGCCCGCTGGCGTCCAAGTGCCGCTGCAACCACGCCATCGAGAAATATTCCGGTCCGGTGCTCTTCGGCGGGAGCTGCGAGAAATAGGGATCGGCCAGACAGGCTTCGAGCAACCCGGGCGCGACCTGGCCTCGCGCCGCCAGCGCGCCGCCGCGATCCATCGGCTCCCGCAGCACGCGCCGACTCCACGCATCGAGCAGGGTGTTGCCCGGCCCGGAATCGAAACCGCCGACCGGCAGGGCGGAATTCCCCGGCAGAATCGTCAGGTTGGCAATGCCCCCGATGTTGATGACAACCCGATCAACCCCTTGGGTGCGAAAAATCGCCTCGTGAAAGGCCGGCACCAAGGGCGCGCCTTGACCACCGAGCGCCATGTCTTTGCGGCGAAAATCGGCCGCGACCGGAATCCCCGTGCCCGCGGCGATGAGATTGGGATCTCCGACCTGCAAGGTGAAGGGCACCGGCAAACCCGGGCGATGCCGGATCGTTTGGCCATGGCTGCCGACCGCCCGAATGGCGTCGGCCTTGAGCCCGGCCCGCTCCAGCAACTCACGCACCGCTTGGGCAAAAAGTCGCCCCACCCCCGCATCGGCCTGTCCCAGGCGGTCGATCTCATTCGCCCCGGGCACCGCCAGCGCCAACAACTCCGCCCGCAGCGCCTCCGGATAAGCCAGAGAGTGGGTGGCCACCAACTCGACGCGGGGCCCAAACCGCACCACGGCCGCGTCAATGGCATCGACACTCGTGCCCGAGAGCACGCCCACAAACAGTTCGGCGGCGGCGGAAGCAGAATCATGGCTCGGGCTTTTCACGTTCCGTTGAAATGAACGATTGAACCACGCGTCGCAACGCAGGACTCTCCTCCACGTCGATGTCGAACACGGAAACCCCCAGCAACCGGCACCCCGATCTGGATCTCTACGCCACGATCGATCTCGTCGCGGCGTTTACCGAAGACCAGCAGGTCGCAGGACAAGTGGTCCATGCCGCGCGCGAGCAACTCGCCCGCGCGGTGGATGCCGCCGCACTCCGTCTCGCCGCCGGCGGACGACTCATCTACGTCGGCGCCGGCACTTCCGGTCGACTCGGTTTGCTCGACAGCGTGGAACTGTTTCCCACCTTCTCGTGGCCCCGCGAACGCGCCGTCGCGCTGCTCGCCGGCGGACCTCCGGCACTCCATCAGGCCGTCGAGGGCGCCGAGGATGACCAAGCCCAAGGCGCCGCCGACGTCCGCGCCATCAACCCGACGGTCAACGATGTGCTGCTCGCCCTGGCCGCTTCCGGCGCCACCCCCTTTGTGCTCGGCGCGATCGAGGCTGCCCGCACCGCCGGTGCGCTGACCATTGGCATCGCCAACAACCCCGCTTCGCCCGTCGCCGCCGCCGCCGAGATCGGCATCACGCTCGACACGGGCAGCGAAGTCATTTCCGGCAGCACGCGACTGAAAGCCGGCACGGCCCAGAAAATCGCGCTCAACACGCTCTCCAGTGCGATCATGGTCCGGCTCCACAAAGTGCACGGTCAGTTGATGGTCGATGTCTGCCCGACCAACGCAAAACTCTACCGCCGCGCCATCGCCCTGACCATGCGCGCCGCGGCGGCCGACGAGTCCGCCGCGCGCACGGCGCTCGAGGCCTGCGGTTACAGCGTGAAGGTCGCCATCGTGATGCTGCGCCGCCAACTCGATGCGGCCGACGCCCGCGCCGCCCTCGACGCGGTGCAAGGCAACGTGCGCGCCGCCGTGCGCGCCACTCCGCCGAAGAAAACCGCGTAGCGCGACCGGAGCACCGTCCGTCATTTTCATGACCCCGAAGTTTGTCCTCCTGCCGACCGCCCTGGCGTTGACGGCGCTGTTCATCGGCGGCTGCGCGACCGGACCGAAGCCCATCGACACCCCGCCCCCGGCCCCGCGCGAATTCCGCGCTGCGTGGGTCGCCACCGTCGCCAACATCGACTGGCCAAGTCGGCCCGGACTCAGTGCCGCCGAGCAGCAGACGGAGATTGTCGCCATCGTCGAGCGCGCCCGCGAGCTGCAGCTCAACGCGATCATCCTCCAGGTCCGCCCCGCCGCGGACGCCCTCTATGCCTCGACGTTGGAGCCGTGGTCCGAATACCTCAGCGGCACGCAGGGCGTCGATCCGGGTTACGATCCGCTCACCGTGTGGATTGAAGAGACGCACCGGCGCGGCCTGGAATTGCACGCTTGGTTCAATCCCTACCGCGCCCGCCACCACGAGGCGAAGTCTCCGCTCGTCGCCTCCCACCTCGCCAACACACATGCGACGGCGGTGAAACGTTACGGGGAGATGCTCTGGATGGATCCGGGCGAAGCCATTGCCGTCGAACGCACCCTGGACGTGATCCGCGACGTCGTGCGCCGCTACGATGTCGATGGCGTGCACATCGATGACTACTTCTATCCCTACCCGATTCCTGATCCCGATGCTGCCCCACCGCCGGTCGGGGCAACGCCGGCGGTGCGGTCCAACCTGGAATTCCCCGACCACCCCGCCTGGCAACGCTACCAAAAAAGCGGCGGCCAACTCTCCCGCGCCGACTGGCGGCGCCAGAACGTGAATCAGCTCGTCGAGCGCATGCATCGTTCCATCCACGAGCTCAAGCCGTGGGTGCGATTTGGCATCAGTCCGTTCGGGATCGGCCGGCCCGACCTCCGGCCGGCGGGCATCGAGGGTTTCAGCCAGTATGACCAACTCTACGCCGACGTGGAATTGTGGCTGGAGCGCGGCTGGCTCGATTACCTCACGCCGCAACTCTACTGGCCGATCCAGCAGCGTGCGCAGGCGTTCGCCGTGTTGCTCGATTATTGGGCCAAACAAAACACCGCCCAGCGGCACCTTTGGCCCGGCCTCTTTGCCAGTGCGATCAACGACACGGCAAAATCGTGGACGCCGGAAGAAATCAGTCAGCAGATCGAACTGCTCCGCGCGCACCCGGCGGCCGGTGGCCACGCGCTCTTCAGCATGGCGGCCCTGCTGCAGAATCGTCGCGGTCTCAGCGACCGTTTGCAGGCCCAGATCTACCGGCAACCCGCGCTGGTGCCGGCCACTCCCTGGCTGGCTACGGGCACACCCCTGGCACCGGCCTTGGAAATCACCGGCCCCACCCACGTGCTGGTCCGACCTGCGGCCGGAACCCAAGCCGTCCTCTTTGCCATCTGGCGGCGGCGCGGCTCGGCTTGGGAATTTTCGGTGCAACCCGCGCACGATCCGCACATCGATCTCGCCGGGGATGCGACGGCCGGTCCCGTCGAAACCTTGGTCGTGAGTGTCGTCGATCGACTCGGCCAGGAAAGCCCCCTCGTCACCCTTCCCATCCACACCCCGGTCCGCCGCTGAACCATGGACGCTTCCCCTGCTCGCCACCGCAATCCGTGGAGTTGGATTCCTTCGCTCTATTTCAGCCAGGGCATTCCCTACGTCGTCGTGATGACGCTGTCGGTCGTCATGTACAAGAACCTGAAGATCTCGAACACCGAGATCGCGCTCTACACGAGTTGGCTCTACCTGCCGTGGATCATCAAGCCC
>JAUXOH010000253.1 GCA_030682505.1 Candidatus Didemnitutus sp.
GAGGCCAACGAAGAGGCCCTCCTGACGCCGCAGATGCTGCAGTATCCCGCCGCCCAGCGTAACTACTACGCGATGGAACTCTTCGCCGAGAAGATGTGGGACAACAAGTGGAGCGCCCAGGTCTCGTACACCTGGTCCCAATCCTACGGTAACTACGAAGGCTGGGTTCTCTCCGACAACGGTCAGGACGATGCCGGTATCACCCAGATGTTCGACAGCCCTGCGCTGACGCACAACACGTATGGCAAGCTGCCGAATGATCGCCGCCATCAGGTCAAGGCCTTCGGCGCTTACAGCGTCAGCCCTGAACTCACGGCCGGTGTGAACCTGCTGCTCTCGTCGGGTCGCCCGATTAATCAGATCGGCACCAACCCGAACGACCTGATCGCCAGCGGTTATGGTGCGTCCTACCTTCTGGTTCCGCGCGGTTCCGCCGGCACCACGGACTGGCGCTTCAGCGCTGACTTGGCGTTCGCCTACCGCCCGAAGTGGGCGAAGGACCGCCTCACGGTGAATTTGGACATCTTCAATGTCCTTAACGCCGCGACCGCCACGGAAGTCTCCGAGTACAAGGAAAACTCCGCGGGTGGGGCTGATCCCACCTACGGTCTCCCGACCTCTTGGCAGACCCCGCGCTATGTGCGTATCTCGGTCGGCTACGACTACTGAGTCGGAGCCCCGAATCGTTTGAATTCCAACTCCCGCCCGCAAGGGCGGGAGTTTTTTTGTCCCCCGATCAGTCGATCCCACGGCAGCTCGCACCGGTTGACTCCCCTGCGCACACCACCAAGTCTTCCGGTCCATGTCCGCCCTCGCCGTCCTGCTCGACTCCCTCGTCGATTACGCCGGCCTCTTTCCCCCGGCCAAACTCCCGATGGCGGAAGCCGTGCGGAACTACGCCGCCTATCGGGCCGGCCCCCACCGGGCGATCCTTGGCCGTTTCATCGTGCCACTTGCGCGCTTGCCGGAGTTTGAAGCTGCCGTTCGGCAACTTGAACCCGGCATTCCACAAGCTTGGGAACTGAGCGTGCTCGGCGGGGCGGACGGAGCAGCCGACCGCCTCCTGATCGAGGCATTCAATGCCCGCCACCCCACCGCCCGGATTGTCGCCGTGGAAACCAAAGCGACCACGCTCGCGGAGCTGCGTCGCGCAACCGGCGGACTGCCTTCTTCGCTCGAGGTCTGGATCGAGATTCCGACGGCCTCGCCCGGACTTCCCTCCCTCCTTCAGGCCATCAAGGAGGCCGGTCACTTTGCCAAGATCCGGACGGGGGGCGTCACACCCGAGTCCATTCCCTCCAGCCTGGACGTCGCTCATTTCCTGATGGCGTGCCGACGCGCAGACCTCGTCTTCAAGGCCACGGCGGGCTTGCACCATCCTTTGCGCGGCCTTTACCCCCTCACCTATCAAGCCGACGCGCCCTCCGGTCGCCTCTTTGGTTTTCTCAACGTCTTCCTCGCCGCCGCGCTGATCGCGGCGGAAGGGAGCGCGCAGGAGATTGGTGACCTGCTGGACGACAGCGATGGCCGCAATTTTTTCGTCCACCCCGAGGCGATGGCGTGGCGCGGGCATCGGTTCACGGTTGAACAACTGGCCCGGATGCGCCGCAATTCCTGCCGATCGTTTGGCTCGTGTTCCTTCACCGAGCCGATCGAGGGACTCCAAGATCTCCACTGGCTATGACGCTTAACACCACTCACGACGCCGCCCGCCGCAGCTGGGTTGAATCCGCCAATCTTCCCGACGCGGACTTTCCGCTGCAGAATCTGCCCTACGGCGCGTTCAAGGTCGGTGACAACGGCACCGTGCACCTCGGCACGGCAATTGGCGACCAGATCTTTGATCTCAACGCCGCCGCGCAGCGCGGCCTCCTGCCGGAGTCCGCCGCCGACGCCTGCCGCCAACCCACGCTCAATCCGTTGATGGCCGCCGGTTCACCGGTGTGGTCGGCGTTGCGTTCGCGCCTGAGTGAGTTGCTCGGCGCCGACACCTGCCCGGCGGGCGACGCGCGCACGAACGCCGAAGCTTGCCTCGTGCCGCTGCGCGACGCGACGATGCTGCTCCCCGCGCACATCGGCGACTACACGGATTTCTACGCCTCGATTCATCACGCGACCAACGTCGGCTCGATGTTCCGGCCCGACAATCCGCTCCTGCCAAATTACAAGTGGATTCCCATCGGCTACCACGGTCGCGCCTCGTCGATCGTGATCAGCGGCACGAGTGTTCGCCGACCCCGTGGTCAGATCAAACCGGCCGAAGCCCACGAGCCTTCCTTCGGGCCCACAAAAAACCTCGACTACGAGTTGGAACTCGCCGCCTTCGTCGGCCCGGGCAACCAACTCGGCGATCGCATTCCCCTCGCCGCGGCGCCCGCCCAGCTCTTCGGCGTCGTGTTGCTCAATGATTGGTCGGCCCGCGACATGCAGGCATGGGAATATCAACCCCTCGGACCCTTCCTCGCGAAAAATTTCGCGTCCACGATCTCGCCGTGGGTGGTCACCTTCGAGGCCCTGGCGCCCTTCCGGGCCCCGGCCTTCGTCCGGCCGCCCGCCGAGACGACCCCGCTCCCCTACCTCGTGGACGCAAACGATACGGCCCAGGGCGGACTCGATCTCGTGCTCGAGGTCTCCTTGTTGACGGCCAAGATGCGCCTTGAACGCCAGGCGCCGCACCGCATTTCCCGGGGCAACTTCAACACGATGTATTGGACCCTCGGCCAGATGCTCGCCCACCACGCCAGCAATGGCTGCAATCTGTCGCCCGGCGACCTCATTGGCAGCGGCACCGTCTCGGGCACCTCGCGCGATTCGCGCGGTTGCCTGCTCGAATACACGTGGCGCGGCACCGATCCGCTGCGTCTGCCCAACGGCGAAGAACGCAAGTTCCTCGCCGATGGCGACGAAGTCATTCTGCGCGGCTATGCCGAGCGTCCCGGCGCCCGCCGCATCGGGCTCGGCGAATGCCGCGGCACCATCCTGCCCGCCGCGTAACGCCGACGTTCCTTCTGATCGCCAAAGCGCAGTTGGGCACAGAGGACCCGAAGGCAATCCAACAGAGCACCGGCCCGAAGGCCGCAGGTAGGTTGCGCGCTCGCCGCGCAACGTGACGCGACAGGCGCTCTACTCAACCGAGCCGCGCCTGATATTTCTGCGCGAGCTCGAACGCCATGTCCGCATCGCGCGCCGTGACGGTGAAGTGCCCCATCTTCCGGCCCGGTCGCGGCTCGGCCTTGCCGTAGAGATGCAGGCGCACGTTGGGTTGCGCGAGCAGCGCCTCCCACTTGGGTTCACCCTTCGCCCACGCGTCACCGAGAATGTTCACCATCACCACCGGCGAAAGCAGCGTGACCGCGCCGAGCGGCAAACCACAGATCGCGCGCACCTGTTGCTCAAACTGCGACGTCATGCACGCATCAATCGTGTAGTGGCCGCTGTTGTGCGTCCGCGGGGCGAGTTCGTTCACCAGCACCTCGCCGGTTCGCGTCACAAACATCTCCACGCCCATCACGCCGACGAGGTCGATCTTTTCCGCGATCAAGCGTGGTAATTTCTCCGCCAATGCCAGCACCTCGGCCGGCACGCGCGCCGGCACGATGCAGAAATCGAGAATGTGATGGGTGTGGATGTTCTCCGAGATCGGAAACACCCGCACCGCCGCACTGGCGGAGCGCGCCACCACGGCCGAAACTTCACAGGCAAAGTCCACGAACTGCTCCACCACCACCGCCTGTCCGGCGAAACGCGCGAGCGCGGCTGGCAGGTCCGCCTCGGTCAAAATCTTGAGCTGACCCTTCCCATCGTAACCAAAATCCGCCGTCTTCACGACGCAGGGCACGCCCACTTCGCGAATGCCGGCCGCCAGATCTCCGTCCGCCGTCACCTCGGCAAAGCGCGCATGCGGAAACTTGTTGTCCCGCAACCAACGCTTCTCGCGCGATCGATTCTGCGTGGTTTCCAGCACCCGCCAATGCGGCCGGAGCTGGGTCAGCGACTCGATCGCCTGCAGTGGTGCGGCGGGCACATTCTCGAATTCGTAGGTGACAACATCACACTCCCGCGCAAACGCCGTGAGCGCGGCAAGATCCTCGTAGGGTGCGTTCACTTCCTGGTGCGCAATCGCGCCCGCCGGGCAATGGGCCTGCGGTTCGTAAACATGCACCCGATAGCCCAGCCGGGTGGCGGCCTGCGCGAGCATGCGACCGAGCTGGCCGCCGCCGAGCACGCCGATGGTTTTTCCGGGGAGAAGCATTTCTTTCGTCACAGAGAACACCGAGAAACACAGAGAACACCGGGCGTCTCAACCTAGAAAACCGCATCGCGACCACGGATTACGCCGATGGCACGGATTTGTCCGACCGGAGGATTCTCTCTGCGCTGCGCGAGGATGACAAAATCCGCCAATTCGTTTCCGCCGTTCCGATCATCCGGGGAATCCGTGCGATCCGCGGCCAACCCCTCCGCGACATTGAATTTCTGCCGGATCCTCCTCCGTGCACTCGGCACGCCTTTTGCCGTCTCGGTGACGCAGCCTTACGGCAGTTTGGCTTTGAGGATTTTCTTCGTCTGGTCGCCGCGAAATTTCCGCCACGCCCGGAGCGTCTTGGCGTCGGTTTGCGCCAGGAGCGACGCGGCAAAGAGCGCCGCATTGATCGCGCCGGGTTTGCCGATGGCGAAGGTCGCTACGGGCACGCCTCCCGGCATCTGGGCAATGGAAAGCAACGAATCGAGCCCCTTCAGCGACTTGGACTCCACGGGCACACCGAGCACCGGGAGCGTGGTGAGCGACGCCACCATGCCCGGCAGATGCGCCGCCCCACCCGCTCCGGCAATGATCGTCTTCAGACCCCGACGTTCGGCCGACTCGGCGTAAGCCACCATGAGCTTGGGCGTGCGATGGGCACTCACGATGCGTTTCTCGAAGGGCACCCCCAGCGCCGTCAGTTGCTCGGCGGCGTGCCGCATGGTTTCCCAATCCGAGGCGCTTCCCATGATAATTCCAACCAGAGGCTTCATGGCTGAGCAGTAAGTCCGGGTGTCACGGGCAATTCAACCTGAACTTCTGTCCACAAAAAAGGGCCGGCAAGCCGGCCCTCGGAACAATGTGATCCCGGGTCAGAGCAGCGGCGTGCCTCGCGGCACCTTCACGATGGTCGTGCCTGCCACTTTGTCGTGCCACGATTGCTTGTCGTCGTCGAAGGCGACCCAGATGAACCCGAGTCCGGCCACGCAGAACGAAAGGAACGCAGTGA
>JAUXOH010000254.1 GCA_030682505.1 Candidatus Didemnitutus sp.
TACGTCGAAGGATTTGGCCCCGGCCAACTCGCCACTTTTGCCCGGTCGGCTCGCGTGATGCACCGCCGCGGAGCGCACGTGATTTTGCATCGGGCCGGACGCACCGTCGCGGGTCAGGCCGCAGCCGCGAGCCACACCGGCGCCATGGCGGGCGACCTCGAGCTCGAGCGCGCCTTGCTCGAACGCAGCGGCGTGCGCTTCACCGAAACCATTGCCGAATTCGACGCCACCCTCGCGTGGCTCGGCGCTTACCCGCAACTGTCGAAAGGTCCGGTCGCGTTGCTGACCAACGCCGGCTTCGAAAGCGTCAACGGCAGCGATCTTTTCGGTCCGGACCTGGCGGCCGCGGAACTGTCCCCGAAGGCGACCACGAGTCTTTCGTTGGTGCTGGAGAGTCATTCCCTCGACGGGCTGGTCGCTCCCCGTCTGCCGCTCGACCTCACGCCGATGGCGGCGGAAGCCGCCTACCTCGACGCGGCGAAGATCTTGTTGCCCGAGTGCGCGGTGCTGGTGGTCGGACTCGTGCCCTTCACCCGCAACCTCGGCACCGAGGGCGTCGCCGCCCATGGCTTTGCCACCAAACTCGCGGCCCTCGCCCGGGCCCAGAAGAAACCCCTCGCCGTTGTCATCGACGCCGGTCCCGCCTACGCGGAATACCGCGCGGCCTTCGTGCAGGCCCGGGTGCCCACCTTCGACCGCATCGAAAACGCCCTGCTCGGTCTCCGCGTGCTCTGACGCAGGCGCCCCGCCTTACTTTGCAAGAAACTTCGCCGCCGCCGCTTCGTCGACCAGCCACACGACGTTCTGACTGCAGGCCTTGAGCGTCTGCGCCGGAATTTGGTGCGGATCGAATTCACCCGCGAGCACGCGGTGTAGCGTCCCGGCTTTCCCCTCGCCCAGCACCATCACCACCACGAGTCCCGCCGCCTGGAGGCCGCTGGGGGTGATGGTGAGCCGCCAGCCCTTTTCCAGCACCTCGATGGCCGCGAAGAAATGGCCGCCGTCATCCTTGAGCAACGGACTGCCAGGAAAAAGTGACGCGGTGTGGCCATCGTCGCCCATGCCGAGGAAGCACACATCAAACGTGCGGCCGCGACCGAACCAGGGTGCGCCCATGCGTTCGAACTCCACCGCCGCCATCGCCGGAGGCACGTTCGTGGACCACGGGTGCTTGCGGGCGGACGGAATGCCCAGCGGCTTGAGCAAGAGCCGGTCCGCCGTGCCGAAATTGCTCTCATGGCTGTCGATCCGCACGTAGCGCTCATCACTCACGAACCAGTGCGCCGCGGCGAGCGTGCCGGGCGAGATCGCATCCTTCGCCACGCACCATTGATACCATTCCTTCGGCGTGGAACCTCCCGTGAGCGCCCACGTGAAGTGTTTGGCCGTCGGATGCCGCCCGCGCTGGCCCTCGGCCAGAAAAACCGCCGTGCGAAAACACTCTTCCTTCGAACCGATAAAGACGCGGCCGTAACTGGTGCTGAGTTCCTTCATGTCGACGTCAGAGAGAGCACGGGGACGGGGCGGAGGCCACGAGAAATTTCTCCCGGCGGCCGCGGCGGCGGGGTCAGAAAAACATCGCCTCGCCGAGCGCTTCACCCGGGGCGAGCAACCGCGCCCCGGCGACCAGCGTCGTGCGCCCATGCCCGAGGTCGCCGGCAAATTCCGCATGGTTGCGCTCGAGATCGGCCGACCACTCAAACTTTTTCCCCGTCTCGCCGTAGTCGTAGCTGATCCGGAAGCAGCCGTCCGTTTCGCAGGTCGCGGGCGCAAAGTTGAGGTCCTCCACGTGGGCGCCGCAACGCGCGAGGCCTTTCTTCAACCACAGGAGCAGCGCCGCCGCCTCGGACGCCAGATCCGCGCGGTGCTGCAGCGAGACGCCCCGCAGCCCGGCCACGATGTCCGCCGGCGCATAGCGGCTGAGGAATTGCCCGATGGTCTGCCGCAGCACCCGCGTGCGCGTGTAGGCGAGATCGCGCACGGCGGCGGGATTCGGCCACGGGAAGGTGAACGCATCCGGCGGCACCACGGCACTGTCGAAGAGCACCCGCCGCGACTTCGTCAGCAGGTAGTCGTAGGCCGCCAACCGGTTGTTGGACGAAAACCGGTGCGCCCAATAATAGAGCGGCAGATCCGTCGAGAGACAGATCGACACCTGGTTCTGCAAAAAATCATGCGTGCCGACCGGGTAGCTGAGCATCACGAACTCGCAGCACCGCGTGTCCTTGCCCGATTGGCCGAGAAAACATTCGCCGTAAATCTTGGCTTGGAACGCCCGCGGAGCCGCCGGATCGCGCTCGGGACAGAGCACCACCACCCGGCACGGGTAGCGTTGCGCAAACTCCACCGTGTGCCGGAACTGCACCTCCGCATCCCCCGGCGTGGAGTTGAGGCCGAAATGCACCACCAGATTGAGCTGCATCGCGCGCAGGTCCTGCGCGTCGGTGTTGCTCCAGAGCTGGTTGAAGCCGTCGCTGATCCCGCCGACGGGCACCTCCAACCCCGGGAGTGCTTTGAAAATCGCAGACATCGCACCTCAGGGTTCGCGCCAGCTATGGCCGTTGGCGTCGAGGAGGGCGTCGGCGGACTTGGGACCC
Source organism: Candidatus Didemnitutus sp. (assembly GCA_030682505.1). GTDB lineage: Bacteria > Verrucomicrobiota > Verrucomicrobiia > Opitutales > Opitutaceae > Didemnitutus. The sequence goes on from JAUXOH010000254.1 coordinate 2,598, forward strand.
CATGAGCCGGCGCTGTAGGTGTCGAGGCCGGTGCGGCCCTGCGTCCGCCAATGCTCGAGGATGGGCGTGACGAGTTGCCAGGACCGCTCGGTCTCGTCGCCACGGATGAAAAGCGTGCTGTCCCCGATCATCGCATCGAGCACCAACCGCTCGTAGGCCTCGGGGGTGTTCGAACCGAACGTGGTGGCGTATTTGAAGTTCATCTTCACCGGCTGCGTGCGGGTCTCGAGGCCGGGGATCTTCGCGTTCAGGATCAGGCTCATGCCCTCGTCGGGTTGGATCTGGAACGCGAGGGTGTTGGCCGCGAGTTGGATGCGCTCCGACTCCGCAAAGATGTTGCCCGGTGCACGCTTGAAGCGGATCGCGATCTCCGTCACGCGCCGCGCCATGCGCTTGCCGGAACGCAGGTAGAACGGCACGCCGTGCCACCGCCAGTTGTTGATGTTGAGCCGCAGCGCCGCGAAAGTCTCGGTCGACGATTTCGCATCGACGCCGTCCTCCTGCATGTAGCCGGCCACCGGATTGCCGCCGAGCAACCCTTCCGCGTATTGCGCGCGGGCGACATCACCGGCGGCGGCCTCGAGGCGCAGGGGCTGGATGGCCTGGAGCAATTTCACCTTCTCGTTGCGGATCGATTCCGCGTCGAGCGAGACGGGCGGCTCCATCGCGGTGAGCGCGAGCAGCTGCATCGTGTGGTTCTGGATCATGTCGCGCAACGCGCCGCTGCCCTCGTAGTAGCCGGCGCGCGTGCCCACGCCGACTTCCTCGGCCACCGTGATCTGCACGTGATCGACGAAGTTGCGGTTCCACAACGGTTCGAAAATCGCATTGGCAAAACGCTGCACGAGCAGGTCCTGCACCGTCTCCTTGCCGAGGTAGTGATCGATGCGAAACACCTGCGACTCCGCGAACACCGACGCGATGGTGCGGTTGAGCGCCTGCGCGCTGGCGAGGTCCTTGCCGAAGGGTTTTTCGATGATGACCTTGGACTGTTGCGGCCGACCGACATGGCGCCGGGCGAGTCCGCTCGCGCCGAGATTCTCGCTGATCGGGGCGAACACCGACGGGGGCGTCGAGATGTAGAACAGCGTCTGCATCTCCTGCCCGATCTCCTTTTCAATCCCCTCGATCCGCTCCGCCAGTTGCTGGAACGCCGCGGCCTCGTCGTAACCGCCGCTGACGTAGAGCGTGCGGGGCGCCAGGCGCGACCAGACGTCGTCCTGCAACTCGCGCCGCGAGAACTCGCGGACCGCGTCGGCCGCGACCTGTTGAAACTCGGCGTCGGGGATCGGTTTGCGGCCGAAGCCGATCAAGTAGAAGTCCGCCGGCAGCAGGCCGTCGAGCGCGAGGTTGTAGATCGCCGGCACCAGCTTGCGGGCCGTGAGATCGCCGGACGCACCGAAGATGACGACGACGGTCGGTGGGGCGCCGCGATGCTTGCTGAGGCCGTGAAGGAACGGATGCCGTTCGGGATCGGACATGAGCGCGCATGTTTCCCCATCCCACCCGAACCGCCAAGAAATTAAATCACCCATGACACGACGGACGCTCCGCGTCACAGCTGACAGCAGACAGCGGACAGCTTTCAGCCCACAGCCCACTCACTGCTCACCGCTCACAGCGTACAGCTGGTAGCTGGTAGCTGGCCGCTGGCACTCTCCCCCGTCCGCCCCAATCCAGTTTGCGCTTAATACGCTACAAGTCGCTCGCGAACTCCTCACTGTATCCTGTCTCCGGTCCCAAGCCGGTTTGTAATTTAATGGATTACAAATCGCCGCGTCGCTCCCTGCTCCCTGCTCCCCGCTCCCCGCTCCCCGCTCACAGCTGACAGCTGATAGCTGACAGCTGATAGCTGATAGCTGGCAGCTGGCAGCTGGTCGCTGGTCGCTATTCCTTCCGGCTGACTTGGGCGAGCGAGCCGCTGGAGCGGGCGACGTGATAGCCCTTGGGAAAGAGCGCCACGTTTTCAAAATGCATGCATTGCGGCGGCAGGCGGTCGCTCAACGCCACCTCGACCACGTCGAAACGGAAGGTGCGGGGTGGTTCCTTCAGGGCGGAAAGATACGCGTGCACCGCGCGGCGCAGCACGCGCTTCTTCCGCGCGTTCACCGCATAGTAGCCGGGCACCAGCGCCTTGGCCGAGCGCGCCTTCACCTCCACAAACACCAGCACGTCGCCGTCGCGCGCCACAATGTCGATCTCGTCGCGCAGGTCCCGCGGACTCCGCCAGTTCCGGGTCACCACTTGGAAATGGTGCCGCAACTTCAGGAATTCCGCCGCCGCAGCTTCACCGCGTTCACCAGCCTCGTGGGCGTCAGCCGAGACGGTGCGCGAAGAAAATTTTTGCCATACATCGTTGAGCCAGGCGCGCATGCGGGAAGTTCGCCCTCGACCACGCGAAAATTTTGACCTACACGCAAGAGAGATTTTCGTCGCCGCGCACATTGCTCTTCCTCGCGTGCGCTCCGGCGCCGCCGACACCCCATGGCCTCCCCCAGCAGCAACCTCACGGGCACGCTCCGCCGCTCCCTCCTGATCAAGATCATCTCGAAGCCGGCCCCGAGCCGCGAGGACGTCGCCTCCGTCATCGAGCTGACCGCGAGCAAGGTCGTCGAGTCGCTCCAGGCGCAGTCGATGACGCTCTACCTCGTCGAGGGCGGCGAGATCGCCTTCAAGCAGGTCTATTACTCCCCGACGCTCTGGGGCGCCGACCCGACCAAGCAGGTCCAGTTCAAGGACACCGCTGCCAAGCTGCTCTCGCTGCGCCTCCCGGCCGGCACCGGCAACGTCGGCAAGGTGATCAAGTCCGGCGAACCGCTCTTCTTCACCAGCGACGGCCCCGAGGCCGACTCGTTGAAGAACATGAACACCGGCTTCGACGTCCACTCGATGCTCACCGTGCCGCTGAAGGCCAACATCGTCATCGGTGCCATCCAGGTGTTGAACAAGGAGCCCGCCGCCGGCACCGACGGACATTTCACCGACAAGGACCTCGCGGTGTTGCAGGAGGTCGCGGAATACTCCTCCACCCTCATGCAACGCATGCTGGACCCGAAGTTCCAACTCAGCGCCGACGACACCGCCAAGTTCATCGCCCGCTTCACTGATCTCCCCCTCGTCACCAAGCTCGACGAGGGCGAGGTCGACGAGAAGTTCATCGACGTGATCGGCGACGCCGTCATCCGCCGCGAGGGGATCTTCCCGGTCAAGAAGGTCGACACCAACGGCGTCTCGGTGCTGATGACCAACCCCCTCGACTACGCCAAGCGCGAGGCGTTCTCCCAAGCCACCGAGCTGCGGATCGAGGACGTGCACGTGGTCTCCGCCACCTACCTCGACGAGCTGATCAAGACCCATTTCAAGGGCGCCAAGGCCGCCAAGACCCCCGACGAGACCGACGTCGACATCGATGCCGTGGCCGACCTGATCGGCAGCGCCTACAGCGCCGAGGGCTCCGGCGACGTCAAGGCCTCCGACCTCGAGAGTGAGGACTCCGCCCCGATCATCCAGCTCGTCAACCGCATCATCGAGGACGCCTACGTGTCCGGCGCGTCCGACATCCACATCGAGCCGCAGGAAAAGGAGCTGATGGTCCGTTACCGCATCGACGGCCTGTGCCAGGAGAAGCTCCGCCTGCCCAAGCAAGTCGTCCACGCCATGATCTCGCGCCTGAAGATCATGTGCAACCTCGACATCTCCGAGCGACGCCTGCCGCAGGACGGCCGCATCGTCTTCAAGAATTTCACGAAGAAGAACATCGATATCGATCTGCGCGTCGCCACCGGCCCGATGAACCATGGCGAGAAGATCGTCATGCGCATCCTCGACAAGCAGAAGTCGACCCTGCCCCTGCCCGCGCTCGGCTTTTCCCAGGAGAACCTCGCCAAGTACCGCGAGTGCGTGCGCCAGCCCTACGGCATGATCCTGCACTGCGGCCCGACCGGCTCCGGCAAGTCGATGACCCTCTACTCCGCGCTCGCCGAGGTGAACACTCCCGACGTCAACATCCAGACCGCCGAGGACCCGATCGAATATACGCTCGGGGGCATCAACCAGATGCAGATGAACCGGCAGATCGGGCTGACGTTCGAGCGCGCCCTCCGCTGTTACCTCCGTATGGACCCGGACATCATCCTCGTCGGTGAAATCCGCGACAAGGAGACGGCGCAGATCGCCTGCGAGGCCGCGCTCACCGGCCACTTGCTCGTCTCCACGCTCCACACCAACGACGCGCCCTCCACGATCTCGCGCATGGGCGAGATGGGCATCGAGCCGTTCAACATCTCCGCCTCGCTCGTCTGCGTCTGCGCGCAACGTCTCCTCCGCCGCGTCTGCAAGAACTGCAAAGTCAAATACGTGCCCGAGGGCCGCGAATTCGAACTGCTCAGCAAGGCGATCGATTTCCCCGCCGGGACCGAGGCCTACAAGGCCGCGCACGGCGGCTGCCACGTTTGCGGCGGCACGGGTTACAAGGGCCGCGTCGGCATCCACGAGCTGATGACGAACTCCGAGGAACTCACTGAAGCGATCAACAAGGAGGTTGAAGTTGCTGATCTCAAACGGGTCGCGATGAAAAACGGCATGAAAACCCTGCACCAGGACTCCATGCTCAAGGTGAAAGAAGGTCTCACAACGATGGAAGAAGCTCTTTCCAACGTACCCCCTGATCTGATAACGTAGCGTCTGTTGGTATACCGGAGTGTCACCTCCACCTAAGAAGCGCGACTCCCACGAGTCGCGCTTTTTTGCGCCCGGTGCCGGCAGCGCTGCGCATTCCTTGCGGTCGGCCCGCACCTGCGGCGCTTCGCGCCTTGCGCTCCGGCGGACGCCTCCCCAGCTTTTTTCCGGGCCACACTCGCCGCTGTCTGCGGCGCCTTTTTTTATTCACCCCGCCCATGAGCGCCCCGTTCCGCCGCCCGGTCCTTGCGACCCTCTTCTACGTGCTCGCCGGCCTCTTCGCCGTGCTTTCGGTGATCTCGATCCTCCTCGGAGTCGGCGTCTTCTCGAAATACTTCCCGCTCGGTTTCGCCACCGCCTACGGTGCCGCCTACCTCGTCATCTTCGCCTGCCAAGCCCTCGT
>JAUXOH010000467.1 GCA_030682505.1 Candidatus Didemnitutus sp.
TGCTGCCCCAGATCCAGCACACGCAGCTGGAGTTGGACCGCCTGCGCGTGACGGAGCAACTGCGCGTGAGCTTGCGGCGCGAGACGGAAGCCGAGGCGAAGGTGCGCAGCGGCGACCTCGCCGCCGCGGAAACCTTGTGGCGGGAAGCCTGGGAATTGCAGCGCGACGTGAACCGCGCCGTCGGCGAGAAGATGCGCAATCTCGAGCGTGAAATGCGGCTGGAACAGGAAGTCACCCGGCTCACGGCGGAACCGCTGGCCGCGCAAGTGCAACAGCTGATGGGACAGGGCGCGACGGCGTTGAAGGCCGGCAAGTGGACGGACGCCTTGGTGATGTTTCGGCGGGCGCGGGATCTTCAAGACCGGCTTAACCGGGAGTTTCCCCGTTCGCGCTACTCGGACCTCTCGATCATCGCACGGATCGACGCTGAGCTGGCGGTGCTGAGTGCCGACGGGCTCGACCTCGCGGTCAACCAGCAATGGGAAAACGCGCGCCAGCTGGTGCTGCTCAGTCGCGAGGCGGAAGCGGCGGCGGCGCTGGCAGACGCCGCTGAGGCGCAACGCGCGTTGAATGACCGCTTTCGCGGGAGCCGGTTCATGTCGATGGAGCGACTCGAGCAAATTGAGGCTGAGCGCCAAACCGTGCTCGCCGCCGCACCGTGGCGGGCCGTCGTGGAACTGCAGCTGCGGGCGCGCGGGCATCTGCAGCGCCGACAGCTCTTCCAGGCCCAGCAACTTGTGGGCGAGGCGGTCGGAAAGATGGGCGAAGTGGCGTCGCGCTGGCCGAAGGCCCGCAACCTCGACGAGGAGCTCCGGATGCAACTTTCATTTCTCGACGTGCGGGCGGCCGAGCTCGGCACGATGCAGGACCGCATCTATGACCAGCTGGCGCCCCTCCCCGGCGCGGCCACGAGCGCGTTGCTGCGCGGCGAAGTGAACCAAGCCGACTACGCTCGGATGATGAATGCCAATCCCAGCCGCAACACCGGTCGCGTGCTGTCCGTGGATTCCGTCACGCTGGCCGAAGCCGAGGAATTTTGCCGCCGACTGAGCTGGGTTTTGGGTCTGCCCGTGCGCTTGCCTTCAGCCGCGGAACTGCAGACCGCAGGAAACGATGCGAACGAATTCAAGGACCTGGCGGGCGGGCTGGAGGAATGGTTGGCGCGAGAGTCAGCGAAAGCCGAAACCGCTCCCGTGCTGAGTGCGGACGGCCAGAGTGTCGCCCCGGTGGCGTTGACTGATCGGTCCCGGACGCGGGGGTTTCGCGTCGTCGTGGAAGTCGACCTCGCGCACCTGCCCGGGATGAACTGACCGGGCGGTGGGTCTTAGCCTTCGCCGAGTTGCTTGAGCTTTGCGAATTCGGCCGGGCGCAGCGGCATGACCGAGAGCCGGCTTTGGCGGATCAACGCGATGTCCTTGAGGGCCGGCTCGGTCTTCATTTGCGCCAGCGTGACGGGTTGGCGCAGCGGTTTGACCGGTTCGAGGTCCACGGCCACCCAGCCATCCTCTTCCGCCGTCGGATCGGGGTAGGCGGTGCGCGCCACGCGGGCAATTCCGACCACGCATTTGCCCTCATTGCTATGGTAGAAGAGCACGCCATCGCCCTTGGCCATGGCCCGGAGATGGAGGCGGGCGGCGTAGTTGCGCACGCCGGTCCAGGCGGTCCGGCCCTCGCCGACGAATTCGTCCCACGAATAGGTCGAAGGTTCCTGTTTCACGAGCCAGTATTGCGTTGTCATGAATGGTGGTCCTGTGTTTTTTTGGGGTATGGAGGAACCGGATCCCGAATTGATGAAGAAAGCGCAGCGAGCGCAATATATCCTCTACGGGGTTATGCTGCTTTTTCTTGTCATTCCGTTCGTGCTGCTCTGGCTGATTCGACGCGGCACCTTCGAATAATCCCTGATGAACAAGACCCTCCTCGTTATCCGTCTGGTTTTCTTTGCCGTCTGTGTTTTCGGCAGCTGGCTGGTCGTCTATTCCGTGCAGGAGTGGGACCAGCACCGCGGGATGGCCCTTGCCATCGGGGCGGGCATCGGGGCTCTGGTGGTGCTGGTGGATATCATGCTCAAGGGCTTTTCCCTGCGCGGCTTGACGGCGATCACCTTCGGCTTGGGCATCGGCGCGCTGATCGCGTGGATGATCAGTGCTTCGCCGCTGTTTGAGGAGGGCGATCCGGAGATTATTTTCCTCGTCCGCCTGACGCTTTTTCTCGTCTGCACGTATCTCGGCACGGTGATCGCCCTGCGCGGCCGGGATGAATTCAATCTCGTGATTCCCTACGTGCGCTTCGTGCCCCACGAGGTGGATGTGCCCCTCGTGGTGGTCGATACCAGCGCGTTGATCGATGGCCGCATCGCGCGGATCTGCGAAACGCAATTCCTCGGGGCCGCGCTGCTCATTCCGTCCTTTGTCCTCACCGAGCTGCAGAACATCGCCGACTCTTCCGACCCCATCCGCAAGGCTCGCGGCCGGCGCGGCCTGGAGGTGTTGAATGAACTCCGGCTGATCAAGAATCTCGATATTCGGATCCACCAGAGCGATGTCGTGCGCCGGCAGGACCTCGAAGCCA
>JAUXOH010000468.1 GCA_030682505.1 Candidatus Didemnitutus sp.
TTCCAACCCAAACTCCCGGAGGATCTGTACCGTGTCATGCAGCCCGGCGAAAATCTGCGGCGAATAGATTTTCTCGTCGGCCAGTTCCCTCAGGCCCGAAGCCAGCGTAAGCAAATGCCCCGCGAGGTTGCCGCTGTCCACGCTCGAAACATAAAGCGGCAGGAGCGGCTCCAGCGTGCGCGTCTCATACCAGTTGTAGAAGTGGCCGCGATACGTCTTGAGCCGCTCCAGCGTGGCGAAGGTGTCACTCGTGCGGCGGATCAATCCGCTGACCGGCAGATAGCCCAGATCCACGGCCGCGAGATTGGCGAGCAGGGCCATGCCGATGTTCGTCGGCGAGGTGCGCGAAGCGATCACCGGAGCCGGAGTTTCCTGGAAGTTATCCGGCGGCAGCCAGTTCTCCCGCGCGGTGACGAAGGTTTCGAAAAAATGCCACGTTTTCCGCGCGGTGCCGCGGAGGAACACGAGTTGCCCGGCGGACAGCGTTGGCGCGGCGGCCGCGATGGGCTGGCTGATCCACCATGCGATCCACGGCGCGGCGAGCCAGGCACCGAGCACCGGCACGGCCAGGAAGAGTTGGTCCGGCCGCCGGAGCGCCAGCGTGATGCCGATCGCCAGCGCACTGCCCGGCGCAAACCACATCGTCGCGTAAAACCCGGCGAGGCTCGCGTGCTGGGTGCGCTCGGAGTCGCTTGACGTCTGCCATTCGAGGAGACGGCGGCGCGTGACCAGCAGGCGCAGCAGCGTGCGACCGATGGCGTCGAGACTGACGAACGCGTCGTAAGGAAGAAACGCAAGCGTCAGCAAGATCTGGCCCAGCTGCCGCGCGCCCGATCCGGCCACCCCCCGCAGATGCATCGCCCATGGCAGGTCCTTCGGCTTGCGCAGCGCGTTGACGAACGCGGCGAGCAAGCCGGGCAGCGCAACGATGGCCAGCACCAGCAGCGTGCCGCGGCCGGCGGGTTCGGGCAGCAGCAACCACGTGCCGACGATCAGCAACCACAGCGCGGCGGGGACAAGACTCCGCCGCAGGTTGTCGAGCAGCTTCCACTGCGAGAGCACGGAGAGCGGATTCGGGATGCGCCGGGTGTCCGCCCCGGGAACCCGCGGCAGGAGCCATTGCGCGATCTGCCAGTCGCCGCGAATCCAGCGGTGGCGCCGGTCCACGTCCACGTTGTAGCGGGACGGGTATTCCTCGTAAAACTCCACGTCGCTCACGAGGCCGGAGCGCGCGTGGCACGACTCGAGCAAATCATGGCTGAGCACCGTGTTTTCCGGAAAACGCCCGTGCAGCGCGCGCTCGAACGCGTCCACCTCGTAGATGCCCTTGCCGATGAACGAGCCTTCCTGAAAAACATCCTGGTAAACGTCGGACACTTCCCGCGTGTAGGGATCGATGCCGGCGTCGCCGGCAAACAGCCGGACGAACCAGGAACGTCGGGCCGTCGGCAGGCTCACGCCGATGCGCGGCTGGAGGATGCTGTAGCCCTCGGAAACGACTCCGCGCGCCGCATCGAACACGGGCCGGTTCAGCGGATGGGCCATCGTGCCGACGAGTTGCCGCGCGGCGTCGCGCGGCAGTTGGGTGTCGGTATCGAGCGTGATGACATATCTAATCTCCGGCAGGATGGTGGTGGAGCCGACGATGGCGAAAAACCGGTCGGGTGCGCCGCCGCGCAGCAGGGCGTTGAACTCCGCGAGTTTTCCCCGCTTGCGTTCGTAGCCCATCCACACGCCTTCGCCGGCGTTCCAACGCCGCGGACGATGAAACAGAAAAAAGAAGCTCTGGCTTGCGGCCGGATATTTCTCGTTGAGCAGCTCGACGCCGGCCCGCGCCCGCTGCCAGAGGCCTTCATCCTCCGGCTGGGTTTCTTCCGGCGCGTCGCGGAAATCCGTCAGCAAGGCGAAGTGCAGGTGCGCATCCCGGTTCGAGAGGTGATGGAGTTCGAGGGTCTCGATGAGCCGATCGACTGCGGCGGCGGTCGTGAGCATCGTGGGCACAACCACCATCGTCCGGAGTTCGGGTGCGAGGCCGGAGGAATAGTCCAGACGCGGCAGCAGGACCGGCTTGATCAGCAGCGTGGCCAGCCAGTTGACCAGTGCGACCGCGAGCTGGCTGGCACCCAGGAGAAAAATGAGGGTGAAGACGATGAGTTTCCCCGCGGTCGCGCCGAGCAGCAGCGCCTGCCAGAAATACCCGCCCGTCGCGAGTAGCGTCAGCCCGCCGATGCCGCCGGCATAGAACGCCAGCGGAAAACGGCGGATGCTTCGTTCGACGATCGTGCGCCAGGGCCAGCGCACGTTGGCCGCGCGTTCCAGGACCGGGGCTCCGCGGTCGATCAGATAAAAGCCCACGTGGGCAGTCCGGTCGTCGCGACCCCTTTCTTGGGCGCGGTCCCCCGCCAGTTGGATGGCACGGGACGCGACGTCTGCTTCGGAGAGCCGGCTGTGCCGGGCCAGCGACTCGACCGCGTGGCGGTAGCGATCGCGGGTGGCGAAATCCATCGTCGGATAAACTCCCGCCGGGTCGGTGCGCAAGGTGGACTCGACCAGACTGAGCGACTCCACAAACTCCTTCCAGTCCGTGGCGCCCAGGAAGCGAAGACTGGCGATGCTATGGCTGACGGAAACCTGGTCGGCGGCCTGGTTCTGGCTTTCCAGCTGAACGAGCTGAGCGCTGGTCAGTCCCGCTCCTTCGAGCCGCTGTTCGAGCCAGGTGCGGGCGAGATGGAGCACCGGACTCTGGCGCGACAGCCGCTGGCAAAATTCCGCGACGAACGAACTGGAAACCGGCAGATCGGACTTCGCCATGTCCGCCACGACGACCACAAGATGGGACGGATTCCGCTCCGCGATGGCCTGCAAACGATCCACCCACAAGTCGGCCAGGTCGCGATTGGCCCGCGCGATGGTCAGCCGGGTGGTGACACGTTGGAGATTTTCGATCAGCCCCAGTCGCAGCATGATCGGAATCGCCCACAATTCGCCGAGTTTCAAAGGTGCCACCGTCTGGTAGGCGGCGACAAAGGCGTGCAACGGCTCCGCATCGATCTGCGCATCGACGTGCGGGATCAATTCGAGCACGAGGTCGTAGACGCGCGGCAGACCGGCCGAAGGGCCGTTGGACAGGCAGGGCAACTCCCGGCTGTAATCGCGCGGCAGATGCCGCCGTGCCATTTGGATCTGTTCCTCGATCAAATAGAAGTTGTCGAGAAGCCACTCGGCGGCGGGCGTCACATTCCGGCTCGGGTCGACCGCGATGGTCCCGCGATTGAAAGCCCGGAGCCTTTCCTCATTGAGGTCCAGTTGGGCCAGCAGGGGGTTGGAGCGGCGGTCCGGGGCGATCTGGTGGCTGGTCGCCAAGTCACGCGCGTGGCGCGCGAGCTGGTCGACGCTGAACAACTCCGCACGCAAGGGCGGCTCATTGTCCCGGTGACGCGCTTGGCGCGCCATCCATGTCTGCCAGCGTTTCGAAAAGGTCTGCATGTGCTTCTTCCCCTTCAACCCCCGTTCCAACCGTGGTTGACCGGTGCAGTTGGGCCGGCGTCCCCCGGGCTTCCCGCCGGTTTCGAGACCGGCAAAGTCGGGTCCACTGGGGCAGGTCTCGCTTTAACGCCACCAACCTTTCCCCGGCGGTAGAGACGGCTGCGAATCAGCACGGGCAAGGCACTGAAGGTTGGCTCATTTGATGCCAATGATGCCCTTTCGCAGGAGAAGTTATATGGGGTGAAGTTCCCATTGGCCGCGCGCGTCCGTCCGGCCGAGGCTGGTCCGCGTGTCGCTGCGGGACGGGGCGGCCGGTCAAGCGGGCGGCCGTTTACGCCAGCCTCCCTCCTCGCCACCGGATGATCAAGAGGAGTGCGGCCGGGACCAGAGGGGCTTGCCCGTCTCGGCGGGCTTGGACTTCGGGGCGGGATGGTTCGGGACTTGCGGGGCCCGGGCAAATTTCTTCTGCATGATCGCCTGAATGGATTCTTGCTCCGTCTGGGCAGGCGAGACGTGATCCTCGCTCTCCGCCGCTGTTTCCGCCGTGGCGCTTCCGGCGAAGATATCGGCGGCCGGGTCATCGCGCAGGATTCGCTCGGCTTCGAGCCAGATTTCGGAGTCGCAGCCGGTGGGACATTCGCGGTTCTGCCAGAGTTTCCAGGCTTGCAGGGAGATTTCTTCGTGGGTGGGTGTGGTCATAAATTGAGCGGGTTGGTGGCGTCAGGCCGCGGGCGCCGGGAGCTGCTGAAAGGCTTCGCCAAATCGAGACGCGGACCGCAGTGATGACGCTTGGCGTCGTCGCCGTAGGCGAGGTTGCAGAGGAAATCGGGCTTGCTGGCGCCGACGGCGACAAAGCCTTCGTCCTTGATTCGGTTGCCGGAGAAGGACGGAAGGAAAAATTCCCGATCGGCCTGTGCATGGTAGAAACGGGACATGTAACCGCAGAATACTCCGTCCGTGCCCCGCCGGCTATGGGGCGTTGTGCTACCGCAAAACAAACGCGGCCGGGAATGAATCGCCATTCGGGTCGTCGCGGCGGCCCGGACTTGGGGCCGGCCACTTCTTGAGGTCGACCTTTCCCCCGGCGGCATACGAACACGAAAGGATGGGGGCTGAATCTTCAGGGCACGACTTCTGCTGGCGAACCAGCGCCCGCCATCGCGCCCGCCATCTGACGACTCAAACCGGCTCGACCGGCGCAGGGTCCGTCCGCTGTCTTTTTTCGTCACGCGCTCGACCCAAAGTGTGCTCGACCACGTGGCGCAGTTTGTCGGCCGCGCCAGCGATCGCCTGATGCAGGGACTCCGCATCGAACGTCACGTTGAGCGGTTGATGGTGTTCCAAACGAGCCTCCATGGCGCAACGCATCGCGTTGGGTCCAGTCTTGGGACCGTTTTCGTCCGTCAGATGGACTTCGACGCGGGTGACGTGCCCGCTCTCATGGCTGAGGGCGTGCTCCACGACGGTGCGAACGTGTGCGGACAAGATCTCGCGGCCTTCGATGTGACGATCGGTGTTAATTTGAATCTGCATGGACGGGAGGGTCCCTCATTCGCGCCCCTCCGTCTATGGGGCCAAGACCCACTCGGCGCGGGCCCGGCCGTCGATGGCTCAGTCAAGCGCCAGGAGCTGACGTATTTTGGCCGACTGGAGGTGACGCGCTCGTCGCGTCACGTTGCGCGGCAAGCGCGCAACCTACCACATCCTACCTTGCGCTCTCCCGTAGGTGGCGTGCTTGCCACGCCACGTCGCGTCACGTTGCGCGGCAAGCGCGCAGCCTACCAGGCAAGGTTCAACCTACCGCTTCCGGTGTTCAAGGGAACTGACCAGGCCGTCGGTAAAGTTCACGTGGACTTCCTCGGTCGCCGGCCCGCGATAGACGTCCCGGGTGACGGATTGCTGAATAACCGCGCCACGCTGATCCTCGATCCTCGGCACGAGGATCTCGCTCCAGCCCGTCTTCTGCCGGAGCGCTTTGTCCTGGGTGGTGTACACCCAGACAGACCGGTGTCCCGGAACACCGGCCACTTCCCGCCTCTCGTTCGGCTCACCCATCGTGCCCAAGACCTTTTCGGGTGTGTCCCCGACTTGGATGCCGGCCACCTGCTCGGTCAAGGAGCGGCAGCCAGCCAGACCAAGGGCCGCGGCGAACACGCCGATTGAGAGAAGGTGGATTGGTTTCATCATGCCGATAGGAAGGCGCGTTGCCTGCGGGAAGCGTGCGCCGCTCCCGGAGAGGTGTCGCTGTTCAGTTCCCGAGCACCTGCTTGATTTCGCCGACCGTCTTCTGGATCTGGCCATCGATCCTCCCGATCTTGCCCTCGGCTTCGAGGCGGGGATTGCCGATCGCCCGACCCGTAGCTTCCTTGATGCGACCGACGGTGTTCTTGGCGGTGCCTTCTGCCTTGTCCTGTGTGCTCGATTTCATGTTTTTGTGCCCCGATTCTACGCGAAGCCCTCCCCTGTTCCAATGGGGTCTTGCCACCATAGCGCCAGGAGAAGGGCCGACGCGCGCGCGCTCCCCGTCGGTGGCGTGCTGGCCACGCCACGTTGCTCTCCCCGGTAGGTGGCGTGCTGGCCACGCCACGTTGCGCGGCGAGCGCGCAACCTACCGTTCCAGGTTACATCCTGGCGGAGGTGAC
>JAUXOH010000469.1 GCA_030682505.1 Candidatus Didemnitutus sp.
GGCAAGTCCTCGCTGATCAACCTGCTCGCGCAGCAAAAGGCCCTCGCGCGGGTGTCCGACCTGCCGGGCAAGACGCGGTTGATCAATTTCTTCATGATGAACCGCAAGTGGCGGCTGGTCGACCTGCCCGGCTACGGCTATGCCCACGTCGCGCGCGCGGAGCGCTTCGAGTTCAACCTCGCCGTGGCCGACTACCTGGAACACCGCCAAACGCTGCTCCAGACCTATCTCCTGATCGATTCCCGCATCGAACCCCAGAAGATCGACGTGGATTTCATCGGCTGGCTCGTCAGTGCCAAGGTGCCGTTCTCCCTCGTGTTCACCAAGACGGACAAGCAGTCCGCCAATCAAACCAACAATTCGATCGATCGCTTCAAGCGCACGGCGCTCGCGGGACTCGGGGTCACCCCGAAGTGTTTTCTCAGTTCGTCGAAAACCAAGGCCGGTCGGAACGACATCCTGGCCGACATCACCGCCCGCCTGACGACCAGCTGAGGAGCCCGCCCACCAAGGTCCTCGCTCGACGCCGTGAGCGAGACGTGCGCGATTCGCTTTTCCGCGATCAGTCCTCGGTGTGCACCAGCCAGACGGCGGTCGCGAGGGCGGCCATCATCAGCGTGGGCACAATGATCCACGCCGCATGAATCGGCACCTGCCAGTGGCCGATGGCCCACCAAACCGCAACGCACTTGGCGAGAATCAGCACCCACGCGCCCAACAAGAACCAGCGCATCTTCTCCGGGTATCTCTCCGCGTCTATTTGCAGCGATAAGTTCACGAGCGCGAGTATAGCGCAGTCGCCGGACTTCAGCTCAGCATGCATTGCCATTAGCCCAGCTGCTCCGCGGCGAAGTTGGTCTCGCTCAGCGCACACGGAACCACATAGTTTCCCCCAATGAAGCTCTCTCCCGCCACGCCGGCCGATCTGGCTGAGCTCGCCGAATTTGAGCGCGAAGTTTTTGTGCGGGAGGTTTATCCGCCGTTCTTTTTCCGGCAAGCGCATGATCTCTGGCCGGACTGGTTGCTGATCGCGCGCAGCGAGGACGAACGGCTGATCGGCTATGCGCTCGGCGCACCGGTCGCTCCGCCCGGTGAGGCCTGGGTGCTCTCGGCGGCGACCCATCCGGATTATCGCGGACAGGGGGTGGGCGGCGCCCTGCTCACGGCCTTGCTGGCGTCGTTTCGCGCGGCGGGGATTCACACGGCTTGGCTGACGGTTCATCCCCTCAATCCCGCGCTGCGACTTTACCAGCGCCACGGGTTTTGTCGGGTGTCGGAACATGCCGACTATTTCGTACGCGGCGAACCCCGGTGGCGCATGCGGCTCGATCTTGCGGCATGACGCCCTTTTCACTCGCGACCGAACGGCTCGTGATGCGTCACCTCACCGTTGACGACGCGAGGCTGATGCTCGACCTGCTCAACAGCGCGGGTTGGCTGCACTTCATCGGTGATCGTGGGGTGCGCAACATTGAGGATGCCCAGCGCTACATTGAGACCCGGTTGCTCGCCAGCTACGCTCGTCACGGCTTTGGACACTACCATCTGGCGCGGCGGAGTGATGGCGCCGCCCTTGGCATTTGCGGTCTCGTCAAACGGGACACGCTCGAAGATCCCGATGTCGGGTTTGCCCTGTTGCCAAACCATGCCGGCCACGGCTACGCCACGGAAGCCGCGGCGGGAGTGGTTCGCTTCGCGCAAAAAGACCTCGGGCTGCGTCGGCTCGTCGCCGTCACCCAAGGCGACAATGTCCGGTCAATCCGCCTGCTCGCAAAACTCGAATTCACCTTCGAACACCTGGTGCGGTTGTCCGACGACGACGTTGACCTGCAGCTCCACGCACGCGAGTTTCCGCCCTCGTGAAGAAGCCAACCCAGGAGCAGATCCAGCGCATGTGCACGCGGAAGCGCCGTTACCGCACGCAAGGCGATGCCCTCGACGCGGCGCTGCTCGCCGGCGTGGAACGGCAGCGTTCCGCCTATCGCTGTGCCGTGTGCCAGCAGTGGCACTTGGCCACGGCCGGTTGAGGAATTCTCTGCGGACGCGCGGTTGCCAACCGTTGGCCGACCAGCACGCTGAAGCGCTCGATCCATGCGCTCCCCCGTCGATTCCTGTTCCCTGTTTTGCTCTCCCTGCTCGCCACCGCCTTTGTCCAGGGACGGGAGCAACCCGCCGCGCCCAGCAACGCCCCCGGCTCCGACCGGACCGAGCGCCAGTTTACGCAGACCTACCACGGTATCGCCACGGCGCGCGAAATTCTGAGCAAGGACGGACCGGACCTGCTCGGGGTGGATTCTTATCCCTGGCCGCGATCAGCGAAGTCCTGCCCGGAGAGCGCATCCGTCTCGCGTTGATCGCCGGGCTGCCGGCGGACGCCAGACTTGCGCCCGGCGACGAGCTGCCTCTGGAGGTGGCACGGACCTACGACCAAATCGGCGCCCAATCATTCCGCCTGGTCAACGTCAGCTGGCGGTATGAACCGGCGGCACGGTTTCAACCGCAGCCGATCCAACGGGAACTGGTGAGCAACCATGTCGGCAAGTTCCTCCGCCTCGAGGTTGACGCGAGGATTCTCACTGATGGCAGGCAACACCTGTTGCCGCCCGGGCAGAGTGATCTTTACACCGTGGCGGCCCGCAAGCCCTACCCCAAACTCTTGGTTCAACTCGGGGAACGCACGCTCTTTACGGGAAACCTTCCTCTTGTGGGCGCCAGCAAGTTCCTGCTGATCTTCCGGGACGACCAGCTCGAGATCCTCCGGTCCTCAACTCCCCCCGGCTTCCTCCGATTGACGCGGCGGTCGCCGCTGGTCTTGATCGTCCCGGTGCTCCGTCTGCTCCCCATCCTGTTGATCGCCGTCGCGCTCCGCGCGCCCCTGCTCGCGCAGACCGAGTCCGTGCCGATCGAGTCCGCCACGGAAACGGCGGCCTTCCAGCTCCGACCGGTCGCCGATTGGCTGGAGGCGCAGGTTGAACTGCATCGCCGCGGCTTTTCCTGCGGTTCGATCGACGGCGTGCGAGGCCCGCAAACCACAGCGGCCCTGCTCGCGTTCCAGCGCAGCGCCTATCTGGACGAGACCGGCGAACTCGACCGGCCGACGCGCGAAAGTCTCCTGCTCACCGCCCCTCCTCTCACGGAGCACGTTTTCACCGCGGAGGAATTGGGCCCGCTGCAGCCCGTGCCCGACACGTGGCTCGGCAAATCCGAGCGCGATCGGCTCGGTTACGCCACGGCGATCGAGTTCGCGGGCGAACGCTACCGCGCCTCACCGAGACACCTGCAGCGACTCAATCCCGGTTTCGATTGGGAAGCCGTGTTGCCCGGCACCAAGATCACGGTGCCCGCAATCGCCCCCTTTCGCACGACCCGCATCGCACGCCACGTCCACGTCAAGCTCGCGGAACGCGCGCTGCA
>JAUXOH010000470.1 GCA_030682505.1 Candidatus Didemnitutus sp.
ACGCGTCGGCCATGCGCTCGGTGGCGGGCAGTTTCGCGGCCGCCTTCCGCGTGCTGGAGCAGGGTGGGATGGTGGTGATCTTCCCCGAGGGGTTCACCTACGACGACGCGCGGTTGCGCACGATCAAGACCGGAGCGGCGCGCATCGCGCTCGAACTGGAGCAAAGGCACGGGGGCCAGCTCGGCCTGCAGATTGTGCCGCTGGGCTTGACCTACTCGGCGAAGGATCGGTTTCGCAGCGACGTGCTGGTCTACTTTGGAGCGCCGATTGCCGTGGCGAATTTCCTGCCGCAGTTCGCCGAGCGGCGGAAGGAGTGCATCAATGGGCTCACCGCCAAGATAGCCCGCCGCATGCAAGCCCTGCTGGTGCACCTGCCCGTGATGGAGCGCGAACACGTCGTCTCCGCGATCAAGCGCCTCTACCTGGCGCGGCTTCGTCTCGGCAATCTCATCATTCGTGAGCCGGTGAGTGCGTTGGCGGAGGAAACGATCCTGACCCAAGCAATCGTCGACGCGGTGGATTTCGCCTACCGGGAGTTGCCGGACGAGATGGCGGTCTTCCTCGGGCAACTCAATCGTTACGAGCGATTGCTCAAGCAACTGAAGCTGACCGACGATGCGGTGGAGGAGTTGGCCACCCATCGACACGCGCGCACGCGGATCTATGGCATCGGGCTCGCGGGGTTGCTCCTGTTTCCGGTCGCGCTCCTGGGCTGGTTGCACTGGCGGCCGGTCACGAAGTTGATCGATGCGCTCGCGGCGCGCTTTTTGCATGAGCACAAACGCAAGGCGCAGGCCGCCCACGCGCGAATGCTGGCCGGGCTGGTCATCTACAGTGCGTTTTTTGCGGGCTACACCGCGTTGGCCTGGATGTGGTTCGGACCGCGTCCGGCGGTGGGTTATGCCCTGGCGCTGCCGCTGGCGGGATTCATCGGGCATTTTTACCTGACGCAGGCCGGGAGACTCTTTTCGAGCGTGCGCACGGCGGCGGTGCTGCTCCGGGCGCCGCTCGCGAAACGGCGCGTGTTGTGGATGCGCTCGTCGCTGCTGCGGAAGATCGAGACGATGCGCAAAGCCTACCGGCAAACGCTGCGCCCCGGGATTGGACCCGGGGTGGTTGACGTGGACTGAGGCGCCGCGCGCGCCTTACTCTTTCGACTCGGCTTCCACCGGCTCCGTTTCGCCTTCCGTCTCCTCTTCGCCGTCGAGCAGGCTCGGTTCACCTTTGCGGTGGGCGATCCATTCCATGACGCCGACAAAGAAACCGGTGAACAGCAGGTCGCCGAACAGGGTGTTGCGGAAGAAGTAGATCGTGGGCGGAAATTCCGGGTGGCCCACCGTCAAGGCCTGCCACCAGCCGGCGAGCGTCTTGGCGTAATAGGGATCAGAGAACCAGGACTGTGTGTTGGTCAGCAGGTAGAAAACCACAGCGCCGAGCAGACTGCCGTTGAGGAGCCAGAGCCAGGATTTGCGCTTGGCCACCCACGCACCGAGGCAGATGGCGGCGGCAAAACAGAGCGCGCGGACCACAAAACCCGCAGTGGGCCAATGCATGCCGTATTCGCGCGCGTAGAAATTGTTGATGTAGACATCCGAGAGGCAGAGTGCTGCGAACGGCACGAGCCACATCCAGCGGTTGCGGAAATAGACGGCGCCACAAAAAGCGATGGCCATCAGCGGGGAGAAATTTGCCAGCGACATGTCCATCGTCGGCAGCAGCCGGTAGAGGGTGGCGAGCAAAATGAGAAGCAGGGCAACGCGCATACGAAAGAGGTTGTTAACAGGCCTCGAGTCCAACTGCCAAGGGAGAAGCATCAAACAACAACCCGGGGGCGAAAATAATCTGTCTCCGGCTGAAATTTCAGCGGCTCAACCGCTCTCGGCTTCGCGGGCGAGCAACCACAGGAGGTCTGACAGGCGGTTCAAGTAGCGCTGCAGCAGCGGTCGGAGCATCCGGCCCTGGGCGGCAAGGCCGATGATGCGCCGCTCGGCCCGTCGGGCTGCGGTGCGGGCAAGATCGAGCGCGGCCGCATGCTGGTTGGCCCCGGGCGTGGCCCAGCCGTCAAACTTCGGCTGCCGGGCCTCAATCGCCGCAACGGAGGCATCGAGGCGGGCGAGCGCTTGATCGTCGAGCTTGGTGAATTTGGAATCAGCGTAACGCGTTGCGTCCGCCTCCGCGCAGGCGACTTCGCCCATGAAGGCCACGAGTTCCTGTTGGATGCGGGTCAGCTCGGTGGCCTCCGCCTTCGCCGGCAAAGTGGCCTTGGCCATTCCCAGGGCTGCGTTCAACTCGTCGAGGGCACCGATGGCTTCCACCTGGGGGTGATCCTTCGGCACCCGTTGGCCGTAAAGGAGGGACGTCGTGCCGTCGTCGCCGGTGCGCGTGGCGATGGAGCGGGGCGGCCGGGGGGACTCGGAGGACATGGTCAGGCCTTCGACGCTTCACGCGTCTTTTTCTTCAACGCCTTCAGTTCAGGGTCGATTCGCTTGAGGGTGTCTGGGTCCATGCGGTCGATGAAGAGGATGCCATGGAGATGATCGGCCTCGTGTTGGATGCAGCGGGCGAGCAGGCCGTTGCAGCGCAACGTGTGCGGGGTGCCGTTTTCGTCCTGATACTTGACAGCAATCTCGTCCGGACGAAGAACGTCGCCGTTGATCTTGGGAAAGGACAGACAGCCTTCCTCGTAGGGCAGGAGCGGCTTGGGCACGGCGGTGACGTCAGGATTGGCAATCACCATCGGCATGAAGAGGTCGATGGGCGGACGCGCACCGTCGAGTTCCCAGTCAAATTCGCTCTCCGTGTTGCTCAGATCGACCACGCACAACTGAATGGCCTGTCCAATCTGGTGGGCGGCGAGCCCAATGCCGTTGGCATCCAGCATGGTGTCCACCATCTCCCCGGCGAGGCGGTGCAGGTGCTCGTCGAACTTGGTGATCTTGGTTCCCTTCTTGCGGAGAACCGGATCGTTGTAGTGAACAATTTTCAGCGGCATGGGTCGTAAGGGCTGCAGCGTATTTGCCGACGCGAGAACCCGGCAAATAAATTGTTTCCGCTTTTGGCTCCCTCCTTTACACTCTTTCCTATGTCCCAGCGTGCTGCGAGCAATCCCGCCCCCGTCCTTTGGATCGGAGGTTTGCTGCTGGGCGCAGGATTGTTGGCACTGGCTTGGGCCTTGCCGGTCAACGTGAAGTCGCTCAATCCCTCGCTCTTGCGCGAGGCGGGTCGCGGGACTCCGACCGTCGCGACACTGGCGCGGGAGCTCTTGGCGTTGGACAAGCCCGGCCCCGCGGCGCTGGTGCTGGAGGCAGCGCAGGCGGTTGATGACCCGGCGGCGGGCGCGTTGGGCGTGGTTTATGACAACTATGCCAGTCGACACCGTGGCATGATCCCGTGGGGCGGTTGGGACGTGGCACTCGAACCGCTGCTCGCGGGACGCAACGCGGCATCACCTGCCGAATCAACGCCGGTGTTGACCTTTCTGGTCACCCAACGGCCGCGGGACAACCTCCGCCGCTACCTGCAAGCCTCGCGTCTGCCCGGCGTGCAGGCGCTGCTGAAAACCGCCGAGCTCACGACCACCAAGCGTTTTGTGCCGGCCTCGCGTCCGGGCGGGCAGCCGCTGGAGGCGGTGATCTTGCTCACGGCCTACCTCTGGCAGCGCGAGAATCTCCCGGCCTCGCTCCAACGCGACATCCGCACGCTGGCCGAGACCGCTGTCACCACGGGTCAAATGGGCGAGTTGGAGGATTTTTATCTCGATCTGCTTTCGCTGGGGAAACGACTTAACTGGATCCAACTTTCCGAGCTCCTGCGCACGGCCGGCAGTCCCGGCACCGTGGCGCAATTCGCCCATCTGACCCGCGTGGCGCCGGAACACCTGCCGGTCATCTATACCTCGGCGCTCATGACCAAGTCGGCGGATGCCGTCGCCCGTTACTTGATCGCTTTTGGCAAGCCTGGGGCGGAGAACCTGCGGCTCGCCCTGTCCTTCGGTGAGGGCGCGGTCCGGCAACTCGTCGCCCGGCAGGCTCCCGTCACGCAGGCGTCGGGCCCGGAGTTTGCGTTCGGCGCCGGCTTCGTGCTGCGCAACCCCGATCTCGCACTCTTTTTGAAATACGCGGGCTTCCTGGGAGGGGTGTTTCTGATCCTGCGCTCGCTCGATTTGCGGATGTTTTTCTCCGTGGAGAAAAACTTGCGCGGCGCGTTCCCGAAGATGGGCAGCGGCGTGCTGGCCGGTATCCTCACCTTTATCTTTTTCGTTTTCTCCGAGCCGTTCCTGCTCAAAGCAGCGGCCGCCACCGAATACCAAGTCCGTCTGGTCGTCCCGATTCTCGGGGCGACGGCGGCGTCCCCGTCCATTTCAACCAACGCTCCCACCATGGATAACTCGACCATCATCTCCATCATCGTCTTTGCGCTGATCCAAGTCGGCATGTATATGATCTGCCTGCTGAAGATCGCCGAGGTCGCCCGCCAGCAAGTGCCCGTCCTCACCAAGCTCAAGCTGATGGAGAATGAGGAAAACCTCTTTGATGGCGGCCTCTACATCGGCATCGCCGGCACGGCGACCGCCCTCGTGCTTCAGGTATTGGGCCTCATCGAGGCCAACCTCCTCGCCGCCTATTCATCGAACCTCTTTGGCATTGTCTGCGTGGCGCTGGTGAAGATCCGGCACGTGCGTCCCTACAAGCGCGAGCTCATCCTCGAGACCCAGGCCACGAGCACGGCGGGCTGATCCCTCGTCATGAACAAGACGCTTCTCCTCATCATCTGCGATTTCCTGCTGCTCAACCTGCTCGCACTTACGAGCTGGGAGAAGGCGGAGCCGCAGCGTGGCACGATCGAATCCGTGGCGCCGACCTCCCTGACGTCGCCCGCCGCCCCCTCCATCAACGCGGACATGGTCGAGCTGATGCGTGTTTCGCTCGAAGACGAACGCGTCACCCGCGAACAGCTGGCCGCCCAGTTGGGTTCCACGCAGGGGACCCTGTCCGAGCGCGAGAAGGCTCTGGCGCAGGCGGAAATGCAACGCAACCAGCTCCAGGGTGCACTCGCCACCACGACGTCGACGGTCAAGGAGTTGGAGAAAAAATACTCCGCGGCCACCGACGAGGCCTTTCTCTCGAAGGAACAACTGGCGAAGATGCAGCGCGAGCTCGACGAACGCCGCGCCGAAACCGAACGCCAAGCCGCCGAGGTGGCCCGGCTTGGGCGTCAGAATGCCGAGGCGACGCAACGCATCGAGAATCTCAGCGTCGCGGTGCGCGTGGCGGAACAGGAGAAACAATTTCTCGGCCAGAACCTCGAGCAGGCCCGCGGGCAGATCGAAGTCGAGCGACAGGAACGGTTCAAGGTTCAGGAGCAAACCACGCAGCTCGCACAAGGCGTCGGCCAGTTGGCCGAGCGCTCCACCGCGCTGACCAAGGAGCTGCGCGACAACCGGCCCGTGAACCCCAACGTCATTTTCAGCGAATTCCTCACCAGCCGCGTGCAGATGCAAGTCACGACGCAGCGGCCCGGCCTGTTCAGCCCGAATTTCCGCGAGCGCGACTCGCAAACCGTGCTCGTGTCGGACGGCCGGCAGACCTTTGCGTTGATGCATGTGAGCGACACGCCCTTTGACCTCGTTCGCGAGATTCCGCTCAATTACCAGAAGATCACGGGGCGGCTGGCCTTTGGTTCGATCAGTGCGCCGATGACGGAATTGCGCTTTCTCAACCTTGATCCGCGCGTCCTCGTGGTGCCGGTCAACGAAACCCTCGCGGCCCAACTCGGGGCCAAGATTTACCGGCTGGCCGCCGATCCGTTCAAGTTTCCCGAGGTGGTGCTGATCCGCGCGGAGGACGGCAAGTATGGTGAAATCCCCTTCCGCCTCGATGCGGCAAACCCCGGATTTGTGCGGGTCGACAACCGGATTGTCACCCGGCTGTTTGGTGAATTCTCGCCCAAGCGGGGCGATCTGATGTTTGCCAAAACCGGAGAACTTATCGGCCTGATGGTGAACAACGAATTCTGCGCCGTGCTCGGTGACTTCGGTTCCTCGCACACGCTGACGGTCGGCGAAGGCGTCGTGCAACAGAACACCGAGGCCGTGTTCCGCGACCTCACTAACCGCCTCCAGCGCCTGCCCCAACGCCTGCAATAGCGGCGGCGACGGCCAACTTCGTCTCCTTCGGTGTTGATTGGCGGGGAGCGGCCCGCCTCCGTTCTGTGATCCAGTTCCCGCCTGCGGGAGCGCTGAGAGATCATTGAGGAAGGGGTGGGTGAATTCTATCCCTGTCAATTGGGAGTGTTGGCTGGGACAGTTGGAAGTCCCGGGGGGCAACTGCGCGCGAATTGCTCAAGATGCGGAAGTTGGTCTAATGAACGACAGATAGGGGTTCGAACGAGCTTGCCTGAAGGTGGAGCATTGGCAGATTTTTCCGCACATCGGACTGCCGGGGCCAAGGCAGGATAATGCTATCATTGCATGCCTACTTTGATTCGAGAGATGAATATGCTCAGCTCGTCCATGGCCGTCGGTCCGGGTTTCTGGACGCTGACTTCCGCTGCCAAGCGTTTGCGGTGTCGGGTCTTCCGAGGGCTGTTTCTTTTGCTGATTGCCCTGGCTCTGACGGCGCAGACACGGGCAACCACGGTTAGTCCGCCCGAATTCCCCGACCTGGTGAACCAATCGGATTACATTGTCCGGGCGGTGGTCAAGTCGGTCTCCTCCGAATACGAACGGCCCGGCAGCCGAAAGATTGTCACCTGGGTGGAACTGCAGGTCAGCGAGGTCATTGCCGGGACGCCGCCGCAGCCCCTGGTGTTGCGGGTCATGGGTGGCAAGGTCGGGGACCGGGAGATGATCTTGGAAGGGGCGCCCGAGTTCAAGGTGGGGGACGAGAACATCTTGTTTGTGCAGGGCAATGGCCAACAGATTTACCCGCTGGTGGGCATGATGCACGGCGTCTATCCCATCAAACGCGAGGAGGCCAGTGGTCGCGAGTTCGTCACCCGTAGCAATTGGGTGCCGCTGCAGGACATCGCGGAGGTGGCCTTGCCCATGACGTCCGGTGGGGTGGCCGAACTGCAGAGCAAAAAAATCAGCAGCGCCCAGGCCCTGACGCCGGCCGAGTTTGCGCAACGCATCCGCGCGGTGGTGAAACCCAGCAAGCCCAGCCCGCGTGATCCCTAAACGAGTCCACAGACTTTTGGCCGCCGGAGCGCTGTCACTGGTGGTGGCGGTTGGCGCTTGGGGGTTTTCGCTGATCACCGACAGCGGCGGTTATGTCGTAACTTGGGCACCGGGTCCGATCCCGATGCAGGTCAAGCTGGCGACGAGCCCGCCGTTGAGCGATGGTATGAGCCAGAGCGCCAGCGTTGTGGCCGCGATGAACGCCTGGAATGCGCAACTGGGCGTGGTGCAATTTTCCGCACAGGAGCTGGGGCCGGGTGCCTATGGCGTCGGCAACAACGTCAACGAGATCGTGATGGACAGCACCATCGAAGGCAGCGCTTTCCCCAGTAATACGCTCGCGGTCACGATTTCGTATCGCAGCGGCAACACGCGGGTTGAGTCAGACATTATTTTCAACACGGCATGGTCATGGAATTCCTACCGGGGTAATCTCCAAGCCCCGGAGGACATCCGGCGCGTGGCGATTCACGAGCTCGGTCACGTCTTGGGCCTGAGCCATCCTGACCAAAACGGCCAGTCGGTGACCGCGGTCATGAACAGCACGGTCAGCAACGTGGATGCGCTGCAAAATGACGACATCACCGGGGGGCGCACCCTTTACGGCGCACCGGGAGGAGTGCCGGCCAACAACAATTTCGCCAACGCGACCACGATCAGCCTGAGCAGCGGCTCGACCCAGCTGACGGGCACGAATGTGGCTGCAACCGCCGAAGCGGGAGAACCGACGCACGCGACAGAGCCGGCCCGTCGTTCCGTCTGGTGGAAATGGACCGCTCCGTCGAGCGGCAGCATGACCATCACGACGCTGGGCAGCAATTTTGACACGCTGCTCGCCGTCTATACCGGGGCGTCCGTCTCGTCTCTCACCCAAGTGGCCGCCAACGATGATGTCCAAAACGGAATCATCCGCACCAGCACGGTCACGTTCAACGCCCTCAGTGGCACGACCTACGCGATCGCGGTGGACGGCTGGGACGGCTACTTCGGCGCCATTACGCTGAACCTGAGCTTCACGCCGGCGCCGGTAGGAACGGCACCGAGCATTACCAGCCATCCGTCCAACCAAACGATCAATGCCGGGCAGAGCGCGCAGTTCAGCATCACGGCCAGCGGGACACCGACTCTCAGCTATCAATGGCAGCGGTTGCCGGCGGGCAGCGGCACGTGGAGCAATCTAAGCAACGGCGGCAGCTATTCCGGAGTGACGGACGCCACGCTGACAGTCAGCGGCCCTACGGTGGGGATGAACGGTGACCAGTTCCGGTGTGTCGCCAGCAACAGCGACGGCAGCGCCACGAGCAACGCTGCCACCCTTGGGGTCGTTCCGCCAAACCAGGCACCCAGCGCGTCATTCACTCTTTCCGCCGAACGTGCCATCGGCCAGGCGATCACGATCAACCTCACGCTGGGCGACATCGACGGCAATTTTGCCTACGCGAATCTTTATGTGGACAGCCCGGGGCGGGGCACCCTGGCGATCAAGGCCGACAACACTGTGGTTGCCTCGTCGGCACTCTCTGCGGCCCATGCCGTCGCTTCCACCACGGGAAATCACACGAGGGTCTTCACCTTCACCCCTGCCGATGGGGTGGGCAGCTATACATTCCGCCTCGTAGCGGTCGATGCCGCGGGCGCGAGGTTCGACACCGCCGGTCAGAACATCACGGTCGTCGCCGCAACCAACGCGACCTACTCGCTGGCCATGGGCCAGATCGATTTGGCTGTGCCGGCCGGTTACAACCACCTGCCCCTGCGCGTGCCGGTCACCCGCGAGCCGGGTGTGCCGACGAGCGGATTTACCGCTTCGGCGAATGCGGCCTGGATCACGCCGTCGTTCGACGCCGCCACCTCGGAGCTCGTGCTGACCTTTTCGACCGCGGGACTGGTCGTCGCCACCAACAACGCCACCGTGAGCCTGATGCGGGGCAACGAGGCCGTGGCCCTGACGGTGCGAGCCAATGTCGCGCAGCCGAACATCATTTCCCTGCTGGATGATCCGGCCCGCTCGCGCATGTATGGCCTGCACCAGGCGGGCGTCGGCTATGGTGCCCTCGTGGTGTTTGATCCGCTCGCGAACTCGGTGCTGGGGGTCCTCACCCTCGGCCAGCAACCGGGGGCGATGGCGATCCGCCCGGATGGCTCGGAACTCGCCGTCCTGTGCGCGGCTTCCAAGACCATCGTCACGGTTGATCCCGCCGCCCTGCGGGTCACTGATACACTTTCGGTCGCCAGCAACTACGCCAATACCCGTGTAAGCATGACGACCGGGCGCATCCGTTACGGCCGAGGTAACATCATCTATTATGTGGATGGAGACTGGGCGCCGTCCATGCATGTGTTCGACCGGAGCTCGCGCACCGTCATCCAGTCCTTGGTGCTCAATGGGCAGGCGCCCCAGAACACCGGCAACTACGGCTTCGGTGACTTCGTGGTTTCCCCTGATGGCGAGACGATTCACGCTTGGGGCCAATACGGTTGGGATGCGGGGCTGGCCGGCTCCCAAGTGGGACGCCTGCGCGTCCAGTCGGATGGCCGCCTGCAAAGTGAGCAGCTTGGCGCGCAGCACAGCTACACGATTTTCGGCCGCGATCCGCTCGATACCCCGGCCCTCATGTCCGGCGACGGGCGGCGCCTCTTCATCAAACAGAACGTCTTCGAGCCCGCTGATGTGAACATCCTGACGCAGACATTCCCGGCCCCGGTCTACGCGATCAGCCCGGGGGGTGAAGTCGCGACCACGGCCGGTGGCATCTATTCCACCGCCACGGCGGCCAAACTTTTCGACCTGGGGTCCGGCCGCAACATCCAGGCGGTCACGTCGGATTACGCCCGGCTCGTCTACTTTGATTCTTCGACGCGCGCGCTCCGGACAGTTGACCTTGGGCAGGCGGTGGGAGTCGCGGCGATGGGCCTCGGAATCGCTCCGGCCGCGGATTCCCTGGTGCCGCCCCCGACCGAACTGCGCTGGCTGCCGCAGTCCGGGTTTGACCGCTATCGGGTTTATCTCGGCACCTCGCAGGCTGCGGTGGGGGCGGCGACGCCCACTTCCCCGGAGTTTGCCGGCGAGGTGTTGGGCCCGCGCTATGGCCTGGGCACGAATTTCACCCCCGGCGTGACCTACTACTGGCGCGTGGATGCGGTGGATGGCGCGCAGGTTGTCCCGGGGACGGTGAGAAAATTCACCGTGTCCTCGCTCGGCGTCGGCCAACGCGTGGTGTCCTCCGCCACGGTGCGCGGCCATGGCCGCCACCGTGTATCCGTCCAGCTCGGGGCATTGGCAGGAGGGCCGCTCGCCTGGTCGGCTTCCTCGCCGCAGCCGTGGATCAGCTTCGTGGCGAGCTCGGGCAGCACGCCCGCGTCACTGGAAGTCCTCTTTGATGCCAGCGCCCTGACGGCTGGCATTCACCAGGGTTCGGTCCGGCTGACCACGGCCGAGGGCGTGATGACGCTTCCGGTGGAACTGCGGGTCGACCCGCTGGCGATCACGCGCATGGCCGCGGCGCCGGACTCGACCAAGGTTTACGCCCTGAGCGAGGAAGGCGGCCCCAACCCGGGCGGGGCGACGCGCGCCTACCTGGTCGAAATTGACGCGCTCATGCAGCGTATCGACCGCGTCCTGCCCGTGAATTCGGGCGTGACCGATCTGGCGGTGCATCCGGCGGACGGCCGCATCTACGTCACCAACTGGCGGGCGGGCAAGCTGCTGGCCGTGGATCGGACAACCTTCGCGCTGGCGCGCACCTACGACCAACCGGCCAGCAGCGGTTACTCGCGCGACTTCTACCGCATTTCCGCCGGCCGGGCCGGACGTCTCCTGGTCGAACCGATGGACCAGTGGGTGAAGATCTACCTGCTCGACACCAACACCGGCGGGGTGGTGACGGATTCCTTCGTGCGCGAAGGCGGCGGTGCCTACGACGCGGCCGGCCGCTATTACTATCATGGCGAAAACAACACGACCGGCGCCTCCCTGATAAAATTTGACACCAACGGCGACCAGATGACGCAGGCCGCCACTACCCCGACGAAGATCCTGAGCGGTTACGGCTCGCGCAACATCGTGCTTTCGGGTCAGGGCAACCGGGTATTCTGGAATGGTGGCGTCTATGCGGCGTCCGACCTTAGCCTTGAATGGTCAACGCTGACCGAGGTGCTCGCGAGTTCGGCCGATGGCCGGTATGGCCTGACCGGCCAAGTGGTCTACGATGTCACGAACCGGCAGCAAGTCGCCACCCTGCCGGCCACGGTGGTCGCCGCCGCCTTCAATGCCCAGGTCGGCCGCTTTGTCTTTCAGAATGGCGCCGGGCTCGGCGTGCTTAACCTGCCCGGCACGGACACGCCGGGGGCTTCGCGCACCCCGGCGGATGGCTCGGTGGTCAACCCGACCGACCTTCTCAGCTGGACGCCGTTACCGGGGGCCACCGGCTATCGCGTCTACCTCGGGTCATCGGCCGCCGAAGTGGCCGCCGCGACGACCGCCTCGCCCCTGTTCCTGGGAGAGGTGACCGACCCCGGCATCCAGCTGTCCGCACCCCTTCCCGTGGGTGGCAGCTATTATTGGCGCGTCGATATTCTTGTCGGTGGCGAAGTTGCGCAGGGAGCGGTGCAGACCTTCACGGTTTCTCAGCTCGCCCCGAGCCGCACGCGCATTTCCGGCGCCACCGTGCGGGGCCACGGCGACTTCGCCACCTATATCGAGCTGTCGGCCGCCAGTCCCGGCACCCCGTGGTCGGTCACGACGGGCACCCCGGGGTGGGTGCACTTCGACCAAGCGAGTGGCACCACTCCCACTTCACTGCGCGTCTCGCTCGATGCCCGCCAGCTGCCGGTCGGCCCCAACCAGTCCAGTCTCACGCTGACCAGCGGGGCCAGCGTCGTCACGATTCCCATCAGTCTGCTGGTGGAACCGCTCGCCATTGTCGCGATCGAGTCCGATCCGACCTCCACGCGCGCCTATGCGCTGAGCGAGGATTCACCGGGGACCTCGTCTCGCGCCTACCTGCTCGAGATCGACTGCGCCAGCGAGCGGATCACTCGCGTGGTCGAGGCTGGTTCCTCCGCCACGGATTTGGCGTGGCACGTGGGCGACAATCGCATCTACGTCACGAACTGGCGGGCGGGCAATCTGCTGGGCTTCAATCCCGATTCACTGATCCGGGAGCGCAGCTTCATCTTCCCGCCATTTTTGGGCACCGGCTCTTCGTCGCGCGACGCCTACCGGGTCGAAGCGGGCGCGCCTGGCCGGGTCATGGTCGAGGCCTACGACCAGTGGATCTACCTTACGCTGTTCGACACGGTGGCCGGGCAGTCCGTCGCCAGTTACTTTGCCCGGGAGGGCGGCGGCGCCTATGGCGCCTCGCGCCGCTATTACTATCATGGCGAGAACAACAGCTCCGGGGCGACGCTCCAGAAGATTGATACTGCCGGGGACGCGCTCTCGCAGGTCGCCAGTGTGCGAGTGACATCGGCCGGTTATTATGGCTCCCGGGCCGTCGCCGTTTCCCAGAATGGCAGCCGCGTGTTCTGGAATGGTTCGGTGTTCGACGAGAACCTGGCGGAGCTCTGGTCCTTCGGCGCGGAGATTTTCAGCACGACGGCGGATGGGCGCTACGCCTTCGGCATGACGCGGGTCTACGATACCGTGGATCGGCTCACAGTCTACTCGATGCCGGTTTCCACGAAGGTGAGCGCGTTTAATTCCACCAGCGGCAAGCTGTTGGTGCAGAACGGCGGCGACCTGGCTTTTTATCCCCTAGCGGCGCTGCCCGCCCTAGGCACTCCGCCTTCCATCGTCCGGCAGCCGCAGGATTTCGTGCCAACGGGCGGGGTGGCAACCTTTGAAGTCGGGACGGCCGGCAGCGCGCCATTTACCTTCCAGTGGCAGCGGAAGCTGCCCGCTTCCAGCATATGGAGCACCCTGTTTGCCAACGCCACCTACTCGGGCGTGCAGGGCGCAGTCCTGCAGGTGAATACGGTCACCGAGGCAATGAATGGCGATCAGTTCCGTTGTGTCGTGACCAATGCGCATGGCAATGTCACCTCCGCGGCGGCGACCTTGTGGAGCGTTTCCGCGCCGGCCATCATCGCCCAGCCGGTCGATCGCAGCATTTATGCGGGAATCGCCACAACCTTCAGTCTCACTGTCAGCGGTGCTCCGGCGCCTTCCCTTCAATGGCAACGCCGCCCCGCGGGTAGCGGCGCTTGGAACAACATCGGGAATGACGGAATCTATTCCGGCGCCACCAGCGCCACACTATCGATTGGCGCGACCGCCTTGGCCATGAACGGAGACCAGTTCCGGTGCGTCGCGAGCAACTCGAGTGGTAGCGTGATCAGCAGTGCGGCTACACTCACGGTCATAGTAGCCAATGTCTCCGCGATCAGTGCGGGCCAGGGTTTTAGCTTTTTTGTTCGGAGTGACGGCACGTTATGGGGCATGGGATTCAACGCGCACGGTCAGCTCGGGGATGGAAACCCGCAGATGATGCAAGTGTCCCCAGTGCAAGTGGCATCTCAAGTGAGCAAGGTGAGCGCGGGTGCCTCCAACAGTCATTTCGTCAAGAGTGACGGCTCCATGTGGAGCATGGGGAACAATGGCGATGGCCAGCTTGGCGACGGCACCACCATCGACCGAACGACACCGGTGCAGGTAGCAATCAACGTGGCGGGCGTCAGTGCGGGAAATCGCCATTCCGTACAGATAAGGGCTGATGGCACCCTGTGGCTCACGGGTCTTTTCGTTTCAGGGACCAATTATTATTCTCCTGCGCTGCTTTCCTCGGGTGTTAGCTCTGCCGCGGCCCGTGCGGATTACACCCTGTTTATCAAAAATGACGGCACGTTGTGGGCGGTCGGACGCAGTGACTTTGGCGCTCTCGGCGATGGCACAACCGCCATGGCCGTCTCTCCCAAGCAAACGGCCAGTGGGGTGGTAGCGGTTGCCGCCGGAGCGACCCACAGCCTTTTCGTCAAAAATGACGGTACGCTGTGGGCGGCCGGCTCGAATTCTTTCGGAGAGCTTGGCGATGGCACAACCAACCAACGTCTGAGTCCGGTGCAGGTTGCGAGCGATGTGGTGCAGGCAACTGCCGGAAATGGGTTCAGCCTGTTTATCAAGACTGACGGCACGCTGTGGGGAATGGGGAAGAATAATCTGGGCCAGTTAGGTGATGGCACGGCTAGCAATCGATTGAGTCCCGTCTGGATTGCCGGCGGAGTGCGGACGGCGTCGGCTGGCTTTGAGCACGCGCTTTTTGTCAAAAACGACGGCTCACTTTGGGGTATGGGCGGCAACCACGTCGGGCAACTGGGTGTCAGCCCCGTTGGTGGGACTGTCAACACCCCCGTCGTGATATTGAGTACAGCGTCTCCTCCTTCGATTGCCCTGCAGCCAGGTGCCGCGACGGTTGCGCTGGGCGGTAGTGCGTCTTTCGTGATCAGTGCATTTGGATCTCCCCTGCCTGACTTGCAATGGCAGCGGTTTCCTGCGGATGGATTTGCATGGGCTAACCTCTCCAACGGCGGCGTATACTCTGGAGTGACAAGCCCAACCCTCACGATTTCAGGAGCCACTTTGTCCATGAGTGGAGACCAGTTTCGCTGTGTCACCTCCAATTCCTCGGGTTCACTCATTTCGTCTCAAGCGTCCCTCACGGTTTTTGTCCCGTTGCCTGTCATTACGACGCATCCGGCCAGTCAGACTGTGGTGCCCGGCACGGCGGTCAACCTGAGCGTGGCGGTGACCAGTCCGGTGGCGGTGACCTACCAGTGGAGGAGGGGCGGAGTGGACATCGGAGGAGCAACGTCATCGACCTTAAGCATCACGAGCCTGCAAGTCGGGGATGAAGGCAGCTACACAGTGGTCGTCACCAACAGTGCCGGCTCGGTTATTTCCA
This sequence comes from Candidatus Didemnitutus sp., assembly GCA_030682505.1. Classification (GTDB taxonomy): domain Bacteria; phylum Verrucomicrobiota; class Verrucomicrobiia; order Opitutales; family Opitutaceae; genus Didemnitutus. The sequence goes on from JAUXOH010000470.1 coordinate 15,076, forward strand.
GCCCCGCCGTGCTCGTCGTCGCGCTGCCTCCTGTCATTACCACGCACCCTGCGACGCAGACGGTTAATGCCGGCTCGCAAGTATTTTTTTCGGTGATCGCCACCAGCAACACAACCCCGAGCTACGTGTGGCGTAAGAATGGCGCGCCAATTCCCGGTGCAACTTCAGCGACCCATTCCATTCCAAGCGCCCAGTCCTCGGATGAGGCCGACTACTCGGTCGTGGTAACAAACGTGGCCGGCTCGGCCACGTCCAATGCCGCCACCCTCACCGTGCAACTGCCGCCGGTCATCACGCAGCATCCGGCCAGCCAGTCGATTTTGATCGGAGCCACGGCGAGCTTCAGTGTCGCCGCGTCAAGTACAACGACGCTCTCCTACCAGTGGCAGCGCTTGCCTTCGGGCAGCGGCACGTGGGCCAACATCACCGGGGCCAATTATCTGGGGGGCATGACCACGACACTTACCGCGGGCACCCAGGCACTCGGCAACAGCGGTGATCAGTTTCGCTGCGTCGTGACCAACGCCGCCGGTTCGGTTATTTCCCAGCCGGCGTCATTGTCAGTGGCGTCGGCAGGCTTCGCGAAATTCTCCGCCGGGCGCTACCACAGCCTCCGACTGGATGTCTCCTCCCAGCTCTATGCGACCGGTTTGAACGCCGATGGCCAGCATGGCACGGGCAACACCGTCAATTCCACCAGTGCGCAATTGGTCACCCTTGCCGGGCAGACGGTCGCTGACATCGCCGCCGGCGCGCAACACAGCCTTATCCTGACCAGCGCAAAGGAAATGTGGGCGGCGGGCTTCAACGGCAATGGCCAGCTGGGCGACGGCACGACCGTCGCCAAGTCCACGCCGTTCAAGCTCGCCACGAATGTGGTCGGGATGGCGGCGGGAATTTTCCACAGCGCTTACCTCAAAGCCGACGGCACCCTTTGGATGGTGGGCGGTAACGATTCCGGCCAACTGGGCAACGGCACCACGATCGACAGCACCACGCCGCTCCAAATCGCGTCGGGGGTGGTCGATGTCGCTCTCGGAGCCCGCCAATCATTTTATCTCACACCCGATGGCTTCCTCCGGGGCATGGGGGACATGAACGGCAGCGGCATTCCAGTTACCACCCCAACGCACATCGCGACCAACGTTATTTCCGTCACGGCGGGCGCCTACCACAGCCTCTTCCTGAAGACTGACGGCACGCTCTGGAGCCTCGGCTACAATCCTTACGGTCAACTGGGCAACGGCACCACGACCGATGCCAATACGCCCGTGCAGATTGCCTCGGGGGTGCGGTCAGTTGCGGCGGGCTATTTCCACAGCGCGTTCATCAAGTCGGACAACACCTTGTGGACCGTAGGCCGTAACAGCGCCGGGCAGCTCGGCGACGGCACGACGACCTCGCGGTC
>JAUXOH010000014.1 GCA_030682505.1 Candidatus Didemnitutus sp.
GGGATGCTTTGGCCCGCAGGCCAATTGGATCATCTGCCCCTTGCTGAATCCCACCGGCATGGCCCGCGCCACGCGGGAAAATGCCGCCGGGATCGACCTGAATCGCGACTACCGGCAACCGGTCACGCCGGAAGTTCGCGCCCACACCGGCTGGTTGCAGCGCCAGCCGCGCTTCCACGCGGCGATCTGCCTGCACGAGGACGATGAAGCGACGGGATTTTATCTCTACGAGCTCAATCCCGACCGCCGCCCCTCAGTGGCCGGCGTCGCCCTCGCGGCCGTCGCGCCCCTTTGCCCGATTGAGCAGGCCGCGGTCATTGACGGACGCGAGACGGATGCGCCGGGCATCATCCGTCCCATCACCGATCCGCTGCTGCGCGACCAATGGCCGGAAGCGATTTATCTCCGCCACCATCACACGACCCTCTCCTACACCTTCGAGACGCCCACCACCCGACCGCTGGAGCAACGGACGGCCACACAGGCGGCGGCGATTCGTGCCGCGCTGGAGATCCTCACGCGGGCAACGACGGGCTAGTTTTTCGACTCCGCCGCATCGGCCCCTTCTGCCTCCGGCAACGGAGGAGCGACCTCGCCCCACGGTTTGGGTTGGGTCAATTTCTGCGCGACAAACCCATCGATCAATGCCTGGGCGTCCGCCCGGTTCAGGTCCATGTGCCGTTCGGCAAAATTCGCCAGATCCAGCGGCCACGGCGCGGTGAGGAGATAATCCAGGCCGGTCGCCCGCAGGTCGATCGCGGCACAATGCAGGGCTTGGCGCGTCAGCGGCAACAAGGCGGTGTGCCGCGCCGTCCAGCCGTGGATCGCGAATTCCAAATAGAGCGTCGGATCCGGACCGTAGAGTTTGTCACCGACGACGGGGCGTCCGAACCATTCGGCATGCGCACGAATCTGGTGCTTTCGCCCCGTCACCAGCTCAACCCCGACGAGCGTATATCCGTTCTTCGTCGCCAGCGGATGAAAGACCGTCGTCGCCTCCTGCGCGCCGGTCGTTCCCACCTCCACGACCCGTTGCTTCACCGTCACGTTGGCGGTGGGATCAGGCCCGAGCGCCTGCTCAATCCGCACGGTTTCCGTCAACTCCCCCGTCAAGAGCGCGACATAGGCTTTCCCGAGCATCCGTTTGGCGACCGCCTTTCCCAGACGGCTGCCCGTTGCCTCGTCCTTGGCGAGAATTATCACTCCAGAAGTCTCGCGATCGAGCCGATAGATGAAGCGGATGGTTTGCAGTCCCAACCCTTCTCTTACCGCACCCGCCAGGCTCGACCACGGACCGTTCTTGGAGGGATGCACCACGAGCCAGCCGGGCTTGTCGATGACAAGCAACTTGTTGTCTTCAAAAATCACCCAACCCGGCAGGTCTGCCGGGTTGACCAGCGGAGCTTCCGCCGGTGGGATGTTTTCAAGTTGGTTTTCGGTCATCAGGAAATGTTCAAAAATTTTTATGACCCAATTTGGCCAAGAAGGGTTGCCAACTTTAGCCCGCCGGATAATCGTCCGGGTGTCGAATGAAGAACTTTCCTCCCACCGGAAAGAGCGGGCAGCCCGAGAGGCAGCCGCAACGGTATCCCCTTGGTTTCTTAACGGGCAGCGTCACGCACTTTCCCTTAACCCAACCTGACAAATATGAATAATCCGAATCCATCCCACGAAGTCATCATCTCCGGAATCCATCTCGAGCTCACCCCTTCCCTGAAATTCTACGTGCATGAGAAGATGGAACGATTGTTCCGCCATGATGAGCGCATCGTGCGGATCCGGGTGGACCTCGAGTGCGACTCAAAGCACGACAAGCTGCACAAGTTCATTGCCAAAGCGACGCTCCAGCTCCGGGGACCGGACGTTGTGGCCACCGCTGTCTCTGAAGAGTGCCACAAGTCCGTCGATCTGCTCGTCGACAAGCTCGATCACATTCTGCACAAGCGCCACGGCATCGCAAAGGACAAGAGGAATCACCCCCACGCCGTCGAATGGGACGACGTCACGCTGCCCAAGGCGATCTAGCCCCGGCACCCGTTCGCCCGTTGCACCCGGCCCGCTTCGCAGCGGGCCTTTTTCTTTTCCGCGACGGATCAGGGCACCCCTTCCGGGCTGACCACGCGGGGCGCTCTGGGATCCCAGCGAGCGAAGAAAAGCCGCGCTGATTGCGCAGATCAGTCTGGAGCAATCTATGACACTCGTCACACTGCCCGTTCCCTTGACCATGCGTCCCTACCTTCTCGACGGAAAGAACCTGAATCTCGCGCGCATCCGTAAAATCGTGGCCAGTGGCCAGCCGATTGCGCTCAGTCCCAGCGCCCGCCGCCGCATGAAAGCCTCGCGGGCGATCGTCGAACGCCTGCATCACGACCCGGCTCCGCACTACGGCATCAACACGGGCTTCGGCATCCTGGCCCACCAACGCGTGCCCGCGGTCGATATCGAGAAGCTGCAGGAAAACCTCGTCCTCAGTCACGCCGTGGGGGTGGGCGATGAAGTCCCTGCCGAAATCGTGCGCCTGATGCTCCTGCTCAAGGTCAACGGCCTGGCCGTCGGTCTGTCCGGCGTGACGCTGCGGTTGGTCGAACACCTCATTCGGTTCTACAACGCCGATGCCCTGCCCATTGTGTACACCAAGGGTTCGCTCGGGGCGTCGGGTGATTTGGCGCCCCTCGCGCACCTCGTGCTGCCCGTGCTCGGCCTCGGCAAGATGGATTTTCAAGGCAAGCGCCAGTCCGCGAAGTTGGTGCTCCGGAAACTCGGCCTCGCTCCGCTCCGGCTCCGCTCCAAGGAAGGCTTGGGCCTGATCAACGGCACCCAATTCATGTCGGCCTACGCCGTGCATTGCCTGCTCCGGATCGAGACCGTCTGCAAGACCGCCGACATCGCCGCGGCGACGACCCTCGAAGCCGCCCGCGGCAGTGCCGCGCCCTTCGACGCCCGCATCCACGACGCCCGACCCCACCCCGGCCAGCGGGAGGTCGCCCGGAACTTGCGCGCCCTGCTGCGCGGCTCGGAGATTCTCCCGTCGCACGCCGATTGCGCCAAGGTGCAGGACCCCTACTCGCTGCGTTGCGTGCCCCAAGTGCATGGCGCCGTGCGTCTCGCCGTCACCCATGCCCGCGAGGTGGTCGAGACCGAGATCAATTCCGCGACGGACAATCCCCTCGTGTTCGAAAACGGCGACGTCATCAGCGGCGGCAATTTCCATGGCGAGCCCCTGGCCTTCGTGCTCGACTACCTCGCCATCGCCACCGCCGAGATCGCGTCCATTTCCGAACGCCGCATCTACATGCTGCTCCACGGCGACACGATCGGCGACCTCAAGGTGCCGCGCTTGCTGATGAAGGACACCGGCCTCAATTCCGGGTTCATGATTCCGCAATACACCGCGGCCGCCCTCGTCTCCGAGAACAAGATCTTCGCCCATCCCGCCTCGGTCGACTCGATCCCCTCCTCGCTCGGCCAGGAAGATCACGTTTCGATGGGCTCCATCAGCGCCACCAAGCTGCTCGAGGTGGTGAAGAACACGGAAACCGTGCTCGCCATCGAGTTCATGTGCTCCGCCCAAGGCTTGGAGTTTCACCGCCCGCTCAAGTCGGGCCGCGGCGTCGAGGCGGCCTTCGGCGAGATCCGGCGCGTGGTGCCCTTTGCCCAGGCCGATCGTCTCTTCCACGACGACGTGCAATCGGCGCTCATCCTCATGCGCAGCGGCAAGGTCGTCGCCGCGGCGGAGCGGGCCGCCGGCAAACTGCTCTAACCCCAGTCCCTTCCCGTCATGGCTCGCGCGAAATCTCAACCTCCCGTCTCCTCAGCCCGTCCGGTGCGCGCCCCGCGCGGCACCAAGCTCACCTGCCGGACGTGGGCCGCCGAGGCCGCCATGCGGATGTTGATGAACAACCTTGACCCCGAGGTCGCCGAGCGGCCGGACGAGCTGGTCGTTTACGGCGGTCGGGGCAAAGCCGCGCGCAATTGGGCGAGCTTCGACGCCATCATCGCCACGCTGCGCAGGCTGGCGCCGGACGAAACCCTCCTCGTGCAGTCGGGCAAACCCGTGGGCGTGGTTCGCACGCATCCCGATGCGCCGCGCGTCCTGCTCGCCAACAGCAACCTCGTGCCGAAGTGGGCGACGCAGGAAATTTTCGACGACTTCGAAAAGCGCGGCCTGATGATGTATGGGCAGATGACCGCCGGTTCCTGGATCTACATCGGCACGCAGGGCATTCTCCAGGGCACCTACGAGACCTTTGCCGAAGCCGGACGCCAGCATTTCGGCGGCAACCTCGCCGGTCGTCTCTGCGTCACGGGCGGGTGTGGCGGCATGGGCGGCGCCCAACCGCTCGCCATCACCATGGCCGAGGGCACCTGCCTGATCGCCGACGTCGACAAGTCGCGCCTGCAAAAACGCCGGCATGACCGTTATCTGGACGAGATCGCCCCGTCCCTCGATCAGGCGATCGACCGGGCCGTTCATTGCGCGAAGCAGAAGGAGGCCCGCAGCATCGGCGTCGTGGCGAACGTCGTCGATCTGCTCGAGCGACTGATCGCCCGGAAGATTTCCGTCGATGTCTTGACCGACCAGACCAGCGCGCACGACCCGCTGGTGGGCTACGTGCCCGTCGGCTACGATCTCAAGGCGGCGGCGGTCCTGCGGAAGAAGGACCCGAAGAAATATCAAAAGTTCTCTCTCGCGACGATGGCGCAACACGTCAGGGCGATGCTGGTCTTGCAAAAGCGCGGCGCGCAGACCTTCGATTACGGCAACAATCTCCGGCAGCACGCGCTCGATCAGGGGGTGAAGCGGGCTTACGATTTCCCGGGTTTTGTCCCGGCCTACATCCGGCCGCAGTTTTGCCTCGGGCGCGGACCCTTCCGCTGGGTCGCGCTCTCCGGCGATCCGGAGGATATCGCGGCGACCGACCGGGCCATCATGGAACTTTTTCCGCAGGACACCGCCCTGCATCGCTGGCTGACCATGGCGAAAGAACGCGTCGCCTTCCAGGGTCTGCCTGCGCGCATCTGCTGGCTGGGCTTGGGTGAACGCCACCGCGCCGGCCTGCTCTTCAACCAGATGGTGGCTGACGGCCGGGTGAAGGCGCCCCTCGTCATCGGGCGCGATCACCTCGACTGCGGCTCGGTGGCCAGCCCGAACCGCGAAACGGAGGCGATGAAGGACGGTTCCGACGCCATCAGCGATTGGGCCCTGCTCAACGCGATGGTCAACATCGCGAGCGGCGCGTCGTGGGTCAGCTTCCATCACGGCGGCGGCGTCGGGATCGGCTACAGCCAGCACGCCGGACAGGTCATCGTCGCGGACGGCACGCCGGAGGCCGCCCGGCGCCTGGAGCGCGTGCTGACCAACGATCCCATGATGGGCGTCTTTCGCCACGCCGACGCGGGCTACGAACTCGCGCAGCAATGCGCCCGTGAGCTCAAGGTCCCGATTCCGATGAAGACGTGGTGATGCCTTCAGCTGTGCCATCCCTGAAACCCTTGGTTAATTTCGTCTGATGCCTCTCCTCATTCGCAACGCCCGCATTCTCACCCTCGCCGGTTCTCCCGGAGCCCGCCGCGGCGCGGCGCTGCGCGAACTCGCGATCATTCCCCACGGCGAGGTGCTCGTGGTCGATGATCGCATCGCCGCCGTCGGCGAAAAGGTCGACGCCCCGGCCGGGGCCGAGGTGATCGATGCCAGCGGCCGCGTGCTCATGCCCGGATTCGTGGATTGCCACACGCACGCCTGCTGGGCGGGCGAGCGCCTCGACGAATGGGAAAAGAAACTCAACGGCGTCCCCTACCTCGACATCCTCAAGGCCGGCGGCGGCATTCACTCGACCGTGCGCGCTGTGCGCGAAGCGACCCAAAAGCAACTCGCCGCTTCCCTGCGCGAACGCCTCGGCCAGATGCTCGTGGCGGGCACCACCACCGTGGAGGTGAAGAGCGGCTATGGCCTGAACACCGAGACGGAACTCAAGATGTTGCGCGCCATCCGGCGGGCCGCGAGCGACTGGCCCGGCACCGTGGTGGCGACCGCCCTGCTCGGTCACGCGGTCGAGGGCAACCTGGACGACTATTCGCGCATGGTGGTGAAGGAAATGCTCGCGGAGGTGTCGCGGGAGTTTCCGGACATCGCCGTCGACGCATATGTCGAAAAGGAATCGTGGTCCGTCGAGGCCTGCGTGCGGTTGTTCGAAAAGGCCCGCAAGCATCATTCGCTGCGCGTGCATGCGGATCAGTTCAATTCCCTCGGCATGATTGCGGAGGCCATCCGGCTCCACGCCCGCAGCGTGGACCACCTCGAGGCCTCCACCAAGGCGGACCTCGTCGCCCTGGCCGCCTCGGAAACCTTCGGCGTCATTCTGCCCGCCACCGGTTTCCACACCGACCAACGATTCGCCAAGGCCGGCTTTTTCGCGGACCAGGGCGGCGCCCTCGCGCTGGCGACCAACTGCAATCCCGGGTCGTCACCGACGCACTCGATGCCTTTCGCCATCGCGCTCGCCGTGCGCTTCTGCGGCTTGCTGCCCGCCGAGGCGATTGTCGCGGCCACCTTCAATCCCGCCGTGCTGCTCGGCTTGAATGACCGCGGCTCCATCGAGGTTGGCAAACGCGCCGACCTGCTGCTGCTGCACCACAAGGATGAGCGTCAGCTCGCCTACGAACTCGGGGGCAATCCCGTCGCGGTCGTGATCTGCAACGGTCAGCGCCCGGCCTAGCCGGTTGACATCGTGGCCACGACGGCCGCGAGCGTCTGGCGTTCGAGCTCGAGGGCACGCTGCTCAATCGCCGCTCCTTCCCGCACCAGCCGGTCGGCAAATTCGCGATCCGTCAGGCCCTTCGCGTTGATCCGCACATTGAGATAGGCGCCCCGGACGGCGGCACACGCACTCAGCGCCCCCACCCCGGCATCCGAGATGGAATTGGGATTGCCCTTCTCCACCATGGCGAGCGCGAGCGGCAGAGCCTCGGCCGAAACTTGCATCACGCGGAATGGTACTTCGGTGGCCACGCGGGTGGCGGCCTGAATCTCGGCGGTGCGGGCGGCCTTTTCGGCCTCGCTGCCCTTGGGCAGGCCGAACGCCGTCATGATCCGGCTGAAGGCCACGGTGTCCTCATCAACCAAGGCGAGCAATTCGTCCTTCAGGCGCTGTCCCTTCACGGCCCAGTCGGAAAACTCCTCCCAGCGCTCGTCCCAGCTCGGTTTGTGCGAGGAAAGATTCGCCACCATCGTGCCCAGCGCGGCGCCCAAGGCTCCGAGATAGGCGGAAATCGAGCCGCCTCCCGGCGCCGGACTTTCGCTGGCGGTTTCCTCGGCGAAAGCCCGCAGGTCCATCTGCACGAGCCGACCCGCCGACGCATCGCGCAGCACATATTCAATCACCCGCTCCTCCGGTTTGAAGGGACTGAGTTCGTCCAAGCCCAGCGAGCGCACGGCCAGTCTGACGAGCTCCTTTTCCGCAACGCCAACCGAGCGCTTCTGTTTGCGCAGGAAATAACGGCCTGCGTCGAGCAGGGACTGCAACGGAATGAGGCCCACGAGCTCCGAACCCGTCACCCGCAAGCCGCGGGCGTCCGCGGCCCGGCAAACTTCGTCGAAGGCCACGTGCAACGGAGTGACCGAGAGGTTGGTGAGATTGATCGAGACCTGGGCGATGCCGTATTCCTCGATGAACCAGCCGATGGCCTTCACGCATTTCAGCGTGCCCGGGAGGGTGAGCGGCTTGCCCGCGGCGTCCTTGACCACCTTTCCGGCAGCGTCTTTTTTCGGCCGACCCGCTTCGCGCACGTCGAAGGCGACCGCGTTGGCGCGGCGCGTGGAGGTGGTGTTGAGGTTGACGTTGTAGGCGACGAGAAAATCCCGCGCGCCAATCACCGTCGCCCCGCGCTTGGCGTCGAAGACCGCGGGACCATGGTCCGGGGCCCACTCCGGCAACGTGATCTTCTTGGCGAAGCCCTCGTATTCGCCCGCGCGGATCACCGAGAGATTGCGGCGGGCCGGGTTGGGTTGCGCCGCCTCGTAAAGATAGACCGGCAGATTCAGTTCGCGCCCGACGCGCTCGGCGAGCCTGACGGCATACGCGGCGGTCTGCTCCATCGTGAGCCCGGCGACGGGAATCAACGGGCAGACATCCGTCGCGCCCATCCGGGGATGCTCGCCGTGGTGCCGCGACATGTCGATGACCTCGCCCGCCTTCTTGATGGCGCGGAACGCCGCCTCCAGGACGGCCTCCGGTGCACCGACCATGGTCACGACCGTGCGGTTGGTGGCTTTGCCCGGATCGACGTTGAGCAACTTCACGCCCTCGACCGACTGGATCTCGTCGGTGATGAGACGAATGACCGCGGGATCGCGGCCCTCACTGAAATTCGGAACACATTCAAGCAATTGGCTCATGGGAAAAAGGGGACGGTTGGATGGTGGTCAGCGAAACAGATTTACCAGCATTGCAAAAGGAATTCCCGGCCGGCTGGGCGGCGCGCTCAATACCCGGCTGCTTCGTAGGGCCCCTGCCCTTGTCCATAGATCAGGATCGTCCGCTCGAAGGTGCAAACCAGGCGGCCGTCCTGGGTCTTCGCCGTGGTGCGCACCTCGATGATTCCCTGCCCGGGCCGGGACTTCGACTCGCGCTTGGCCAGCACCGTCGACTCCGCGTAAACGGTCTCTCCGGCCCGCACCGTCTCGTGGAACTTCACCTGCTTCCACGCCAGATTCGCCACGATCTTCGAGAACGTCTTGGTCATCATGCCGGTCAGGACCGCGAGCACATGCAGCGGATTGATCGTCAGCGGGCCGCCCACGGCTTGTTCGTGGAAATGCCATTCGGTCAGGCCCGGCGACTGATCGAGCGAACGGAGGGTGTGGGTCATGCTTTCTTCCGCCGTGAAGGTCTTTCCCGGCCGGTGTTCGTAGGTCTCCCCCACGTCAACGTCCTCAAAGAACAGTCCCATGCGCTCAAGGAACACTCCCGGCGAAACCTCATGGTGTGATGCGTGCTTGCTCATCGGTTTCAATAGTCGAGGCGGGTAAAGTCGTCCTGCCCGGCGCGAGCCATGAGCAGATCATAAACGAGCGTGGCGACCGTTTCGCCGCGCTGGTTGAGGCCGAGTGTGCGCACCTTCACCCGGCCCGCGGTGGGATGATCCGGCTCGTCGGCGACGGCGATGATCTCCGATTCGGCATAAAGCGTATCGCCGCCGAACATCGGTTGGGTGAGCGTGATCTCGTCAAAGCCACACAGCTGGACGCGCTTGGCGAACGTCTTCCATGTCATGCCGATCACGACCTTCGTCGTGAGCGTCGAGTCCATCAGGCACCGCTTCCATTCCCCGTGAAGGGCAAACTGCTCGTCAAAGTGCAGCATCTGCTGGTTGATCGTGTCGAGGCACTCGTCGCGGCTGTCCTGCTGCGAAAGCGTGAGGCCGGGACGGTGCTTGAATTTCTGCCCCACGGCAAATTGTTCGAAATCGAGCCCGAAGCGCTCGCGATAACGCTTCTCGCCGGTCTGGACGTAGGCAGTGAAGGAGCTCATGAAAAAATCAGGCGCCCGCCCGTTCGAGCACGCGCTGGGCGGAGCGATACATCGGCACGTCGATCATCCGTCCGTCCACGCTGGACACATGGCCGCGCGCCGCCTCGTAGGCGGCGACGATGAGCCGGGCTTGCTCGACCTGCGCGGCCGCGGGCAGGAACGCGGCTTGGATGACCGGGCATTGTTTCGGATAGATGGCCAGCTTGCCGGAAAAACCGAGGCTGCGGACCCGGGCGCATTCCACGGCCAGCCCGGTCTCATCGCCGAATTCCAAGTAGGGCTGGTCGAGCGCCGGCACGCCGGCCGCGGCACAGGCATGTACCACCTGGGTGCGCGGCCAGAGCAGCGCTTCCCACGTGGGTTCACCGCCGGTTTCCGCCGAGAGATCAAAGCCGCCGAAGGCCAGCGCGGCGACCTGCGGCGAGGCCGCGGCAATCTCGTGGGCCAAGCGCACGCCGAGGACCGTTTCGATCAGACAGACGATCCGCGGCTGGCCAAACAGCTTGCCCACCGCCTGCTGCACTTCCGCGGCCGATTCCACCTTCGGCAGGGCGACCGCATCGCAGCGCAGCGCCGCCGCGTTGAGGGCATCGAGGTCCGCCTGACCATAGGCGTTGCGCAGGCAGTTCACCCGCACCGCGCTGATAAAGGGAGGTTTCCCCACCCGCTGGTTGGCCTGCAACCAGGCGATCACCTCTCCGCGCACCCGATCCTTCTCCGGTGCGGGCACGGCGTCTTCCAAGTCAATGATGATGCCATCGGCTCCGCTGGAAACAGCCTTGGCGAAGCGGTCCGGGCGAGTGCCCGGGGTGAAGAGGAGCGAGGTGAGCTTGGACCGGGGCGATGCCATCGGCCCCACTCAAGCTGATTTGGCGCCAAGGTGAACCAAAAACCCGAATCCGGGCCGATTATGGGTGTGATTGAATCCGTTCCTGATCAGGGCGGCGAACTGGCGTCTGAACGGTGGGTCGCTCTGAACAGTAGGTTGCGCGCTCGCCGCGCAACGTGGCGCGGCGAGCGCGCCACCTACAGGGGTCAACATGGCGGGGCGAGCGCACCACCCACGGGGGGGAAGCCCGGATTTAATCACCGCCGCCGTTTAGCGCGCCGGCTTGCGGTAGCGCCGCCAGCCAAAGAAGCCCATC
>JAUXOH010000026.1 GCA_030682505.1 Candidatus Didemnitutus sp.
CACCGCATTTTCTATGAGGGCGCCAAGGGGCTGAGGAAGCGCAGTCCGGAGTTCATGTGGTCGCTGATGCTGCTCTTCTTCAGCTCCTTTCCGTTTTTGGGCGAGGTCTTGAATCAACAACGGCACAAGCTCGCGCGCGTCGCCTTCGTGCAACCCTACATCCCGCAGAATGAGAAATGGGATCAGGCCCGCTCGCGCGACGTCCTGCAGACGATCGAGAAGGTGACCGCCGATGCCAACGAGGCGGGCGTGCCCGAACTCATCGTCCTGCCCGAGGCCGTCGTGCCCTGGTCGCTCTTCCGCGATTCCAACGTGCAACCGTGGCTGGAGTCACTGGCGAAACGTACCGGCAAGCCCGTTCTGCTCGGCTCGGTGTTTACCGAACGGTCGGGCCAGCCGGACGAACAGTGGTTCAACGGCGCGTTTCTCGTGGATCCCGTGACCGGGCTGAATCAGGCGGGCTACGCCAAGCGCAAGCTCGTTCCCTTCGGGGAGTATGTGCCGTTTCGCGCGGTGCTGGGCTGGCTGGAGAAATTCGTGCCGATCGGCGGCGATTTTCAGCCGGGGACGGACGCCCAGCCGATCACCGTCACCGCCGGCCGCAACGCGGTGTCGATCGGGGTGCTGGTGTGCTATGAAGATATCTTCCCGTCTCTGGCGCGCGAAAGCGTGCGCAGCGGCGCCGACCTCCTGGCGGTGCTGACGAACAACGGGTGGTTCGGTGAGGGTGGGGCCGCCACCCAGCACGCGACGCATTCCGTGCTGCGCGCGGTCGAGAACCGCCGCCCGATCGTGCGCGTGGGCAACGGTGGCTGGTCGGGCTGGATCGACGAATTCGGCCATGTCCGGCTCAACCTGCGCGACGAGCAGGGCAGCGTCTATTTCCGCGGCTCCGAGACCGCCAACGTCACGCGCGATCTGCGGTGGCTCAACCGCCGGAGTTTCTACACTCAGCACGGCGACTGGTTCTTGGTGGTGGCGGCGTTGCTCGCCACGATCTCCTACTACCTCGTGTTGATCCTGCGCCCCCCACCGCCACCGGCGGACGGCGAAACCATTTTTTAGTCAGACCGCCCCCGCTCCTCGCGCCACGAAGGAGGATCTTCAGGCGAGTTGCGTGCCGTCGAGAAAGGGGCGCCTGTGGGCGAGATGGCCCAGATTGGCCGAGGTCACCCGCGCGATTTCCGCCAGGGCCTCGCGGGTGAGAAACGCCTGGTGCGAGGTGATGAGCACGTTGGGAAAGGTGAGGAGCCGGGCGAGTTCGTCGTCGTCGAGCCCCCGCCCGGAATGGTCTTCAAAAAAGACCCCCTCTTCCTCCTCGTAGACGTCGAGCGCGACGCCGCCGACGTGCCGGGACTTCAGCGCGGCAATCAACGCCGTCGTGTCGACCAGCTTGCCTCGGCTGGTGTTCACGAGGAACACCCCAGGCTTCATCCGCGCCAGCGACGCTTCGTTGACCAGATGGTGCGTCTCGCGCGTGAGCGGTAGGTGGAGCGAGACGACGTCACCCTCCGCCTGCAGGCGCTCCAAAGTCACATAGGCGACCCCTTTGGCCGCCGCCCATTCCACCGAAGGGAAGGGATCGTAGGCGAGCACCTGCATGCCGAAACCGCGCAGAATTTCCGCGGTGATCCGCCCGATCCGGCCGGTGCCAATGATGCCGGCAGTCTTGCCGTGAAGATCGAAGCCGACCAGTCCGGCGAGGGAGAAATTATGTTCGCGCACGCGGTTGTGGGCCCGGTGAATCTTGCGATTCAGGGTTTGCAGCAGCGCCACGGTATGTTCGGCCACGGCGTGGGGGGAATAGGCCGGGACCCGGGTGACGGTCAGGCCCAGTTCCTTCGCGGCGGCGAGGTCGATGTTGTTGAATCCCGCGCAGCGCAACGCAACATGCCGGACTTTGGCCGCGCGCAATTGAGTCAGCACGGTGCGGTCCAAGCGATCGTTGACAAAGCAGCAGACGGCCTCGGCGTCGTGGGCGGTCGCCGTGGTGCTGTCGTCGAGCCGGTGCTCAAGAAACCGCAGCTCCAGCCCGTGGGTGGTCGCCGCAGCGGAAAAGAACTCCCGATCGTAGGACTTGGTGTCGAAAAAAGTGACGCGCATGTTACGCGCCACCAAAATCGAAATGACGGATGGCCGCAACAGTTCGGCGCAATTCAGGCCGATAATCAGGATGAGCGATTGAAATCAAGGCTTCAGCGCGCTCGCGTAGCGTCATGCCCTGCAAGTTGATCGCGCCGTATTCCGTGACGACCCAGTGAATGTGGCCACGGGTGGTGACGACACCGGCTCCGGGCTTCAATTCGGCGGTGATGCGCGAGATGGTGCCGCCCTTGGCGGTGGAGGGCAGGGCGATGATCGGCTTGCCGCCGACGGAGAGGGCGGCGCCCCGGATGAAATCCATCTGACCGCCGATGCCCGAGTAGATGCGATGACCCATTGAGTCGGCGCAGACTTGGCCGGTCAGGTCGATCTCGATGGCGGAGTTGATCGCGACGACTTTCGGGTTCTTGCGAATGGCCGCGGTGTCGTTGGTGCGGTCCGAGCCCGCGAAGGTCACGAAGGCATTGTCGTGCACGAAATCGAAGGTCTTTTGCGTGCCGACGCAGAAGGCCGTGACAATTCGTCCGGGGAAGACGGCTTTGAATTTGTTGGTGACGGCGCCGGCCTCGACGAGCGACACCATGCGGTCGGAGAACATCTCCGTGTGCACGCCGAGGTTGCGCTTGTTGTGCAGGCGGGCCAGCACGGCATCCGGGATGGCGCCAATGCCTACCTGGAGCGTCGATCCATCTTCGACCAAGTCGGCAATGATCTCGCCAATGTGCCCTTCAATCGGGCCCTCGGGTTCCGGAGGATGCAGGTGCATCGGACGGTTTGTGGCGATGAATCCGCTGATGCGGGAAAAAGGCACAAACGACTCGCCGCGCGTGCGGGGCATCTGCTCGTTGATCTCCGCCAAGATGATCGCGGAGCTTTCAAACGCCGCGAGGGCCACGTCGACCGAGGTGCCGAGGGTGCACAAGCCATGCTGGTCGGGCGGAGAAAGCTGCAGAATGGCGACGTCGAGCGGGATGCGCCGGGTGCGGAAAAAGGACGGAATGTCCGAAAGGAACACGGGCATGAAGTCGGCTCGTCCCTCCGCAATCACTGCACGGGCCGCGCCGCCACTGAACAGGGACACGGAGCGAATGCGGCCTTCACATTCCTTGTCCAAGATGGGCATCGGTCCCTCGGTATGGACGTGATAAACGCGAACGCCCTCAACATCGGTGCGCTTCGCCAGAGCTTCGACGAGGGCAGTCGGCGTCGCAGCGCCGCCATGCAAAAAGGCCCGGCTGTTGCTGGGGATGAGTTTGACGACGGCCTCAGGGGACATCGCACGTTGCTTCAATTCTGACCAAGCGTGGTTCATGGCCTGACCAGCAAAGGGGATGAGCTCAGCCTCCGCAATGGCGCTCCGTGGGCGAAAAATGGGGAAGACTGCGCGAATTTTGCTTGCGCTTCGCCGGACCCGTTCAAGCCGGTCCGACCAGCGCCGCCTTGTAGTGCCGGCGACACATGGCGACGTAGCGTTCATTGCCACCGATTTCCACTTGGGCGCCCTCCTTGACGGCCTTGCCATCGGGGCCGACCCGCAGGTTCATCGTCGCCTTGCGACCGCAGTGACAAATCGTCTTCAGCTCGATCAGATTGTCGGCCAGCCCGAGCAGGGCGGCGCTGCCGGGGAAGAGCTGGGCCTGGAAGTCCGTGCGCAGGCCGTAGCACAGCACCGGAATGTTGAGCTGATCAGAGACATCCGTGAGTTGCTCGACTTGGGCGCGGGTAAGGAATTGCGCTTCGTCGACCAGCACACAGGCTACAGGCTGGGCGGCGTGCGTGCTGCGGATGTGCTCGAAGACGTTCTCCTCGGGTGGCAAAGGCATGGCGTCGGCTTGCAGTCCAATGCGCGACTGGATGCGGCCGGTTCCGGAGCGAGTATCGATGGCCGGCACGAACAACATCGTGTGCAATCCACGCTCGCGATAATTGTAACTCGACTGGAGCAGCACGGTGGATTTGCCGGCGTTCATCGCCGAGTAATAGAAATAGACTTTGGCCATGAATAGTGGGTGGGTTGGGGAAGGAGGAGCCGCGTTGAACGGCGCCCATCTCAGATGAATCGGCGACCGGGCACGAGGTTCAATGTGGCATGGCCGACGGAGCCTCTTCTGCCGATGGATTTCTTGGGCGCGACGGGAGGGGAAGGATGGCGATCATGGTCGTGAAGAGGCCGGTCAAGATCGCCCAAGCGGCATGCCCGGGCTCGACGCCCGTTTGGAGCATCGCATTGCCTGCGAGCACGGCAATCGTGGGGTTGGGGCGCATGGGCAGATGGGCGCGACCGTCGCCCCCGGTGGGTAGCCGGCGGCGATGCCGCAAGTCACGGAACGCGAGCAGCAAGGCGGCGGCCACGAGAGCCAAAAAAATCAATTGGGAAAGCAGGAAAATCATCGGTATCCCCAAGCTGCGGACGACAAAGAAAGTCGGAATCGGAAACCGCTGGCTGATGGGAGCCAGATACGCTTCCAGGTTTTCCCCGTCGTGCCTCACGCGACTCATGAACATGCCGAGGGGAAAGGTCCTCTTGGGACCAGAAAACCCGAGTTGTGCCCGGCGACGCAGACCACGAGCACCAGCAGAATAACGAGATCAAGGCGCCAGTGCGTGGCCTTTTCGAGCGCATCCTGAAACAGGCGGTTGAGGCGGGCGGCGGCGCGCCGGCAGAGAAAAAGGGCGAGACCGATGCCGAGCATCAACCCGAAGATCACCCAAACCGGATAAATGAGCGCAGGGCGACGCACCAGCCGGCACAAATCGGGAGCGGCCATGAATAGCAGGAGAAGGATGATGAGGTACTCGATTGCGCTCATGTGGGGTGGTGGCGAATTTGTGCCGGTGCGGTTTCGGCCATGGCAAGTGCGCAGGTGGTCCCGGTCGAAAAAGTGCCCGGAAAAATCTGGCTGACTTCTGTTTGCTCAACAATGTCACGCGTGAATGAACCGCACGGACCGTCTCGTTGCCATGGTGCTCTACCTGCAAGGTCGCCGGGTGGTGCGCGCTTCGGAACTCGGGGCGCACTTCGAAGTGACGGAGCGCACGATTTATCGAGATATTTCCGCCTTGAGTGAGGCCGGCGTGCCCATTGCCGGCGAGGCCGGGGTGGGTTACACGTTGATGAAGGGTTACCATCTGCCTCCGGTGATGTTCACGGCCGAGGAGGCGTCGTCGCTTTTCGTGGGCGGCGAGTTGGTGAAGCAGTTCACCGATCCTTCCCTGCACGCACCGATGGCCACCGC
>JAUXOH010000062.1 GCA_030682505.1 Candidatus Didemnitutus sp.
GCGTTGGAAGATCGCCGTCTTGCCTAGCTTCCAGGTGATCATGATGGCGAGCAGGCCCACGGCAATCAGGATCGGCAACCAGCCGCCGTCGCCGAATTTGTGCAGATTGGCGGAGAAGAACGTGACATCGATCGCGAGAAAAACCGTGCAGACCACGGTCGCGCGCCAGAGAGACCATTTCCACGCGCGTCGCATCACCACGAAAAGGACCAGCGTGGTCACGATCATTGTCGCGGTGACCGCAATGCCGTAGGCGGCGGCGAGGTTGGTCGACGACTTGAATCCGTAGACAGTCATGATTGAGCCGAGGGCGAGGGTGATATTGACCAGCGGCAGGTAGATCTGACCGCGGTGTTCCGCGCTGGTGTGATTCACGGTCAAGCGCGGGAAGTAGCCCAGTTGAATCGCCTGCCGAATGAGCGAGTAAGCGCCGGAAATGAGCGCCTGGCTAGCAATGACCGCCGCGACAATCGAAAGTGCGAGCAGACCGAGCCGCATGGGTCCCGCCGGCGCGAGTTCCAAAAACGGATTCTCGACCGCCCCGGCATGCGCAATGACGTTCGCGCCCTGCCCGAAATAATTCAGCGTCAATCCCGGCAATACGACCCCATACCAGGCTACCTTGATCGCGCGGCGTCCAAAGTGCCCCATGTCAGCATAGAGCGCCTCGACTCCGGTGATGGCCAGCACGACCGAACCGAGGAGCAAGGCCACCTGGCGCGGATGCGTGAAGAGCAGATCGAGCCCCAGCAGGGGATTGAGCGCATGAAAGACCATGGGCGTCTTGCTGATGTGCCAAAGACCGAGGCCCCCCAGCACCGCAAACCACACCAACATGATGGGACCGAAAATCCGGCCGATGTAGTGCGTGCCGTGGTGTTGAAAGGCGAACAGTCCCGCCAAAATCACACAGGCGATCGGCACCACGTAGCCCTCCACATCCGGCCAGATGACTTTGAACCCTTCACTCGCGCTCAGCACCGTGATGGCCGGGGTGATGATGGCCTCACCGCAGAGCATCGCCGCGCCCATCAGGACAATGACCGTGCCGACGCCCAAAGTGGTGGACGTCCCGCGATCCAGTTTGCTCAACGCCAGGAGCGCGAAGATCCCGCCCTCGCCCCGATTGTCGGCGCGCAACACAATCCACGCGTATTTCACCCCTACGACGAGAATGAGGGACCAGAAAATGAGCGAAAGGACCCCGAGGACGGCCTGGGCGTGTTCTCCCGGCGGCAGGTGGTGCAAGCACTCGCGGATCGTGTAGAGCGGGCTCGTGCCAATATCACCGAAGACGACGCCGAGCGCGCCGAGGGCGAGACCCTTGTTGATTAATCCACTGGGACCGTCAGCTTTGCTCTGCATTGAAGGGGAGAGTGTTGCTCCAATTGGCTGGCGCTCCAAGCAGTATTCATGGCGTCCGCAAAAAACCACTTGACCGCAGAACAAAAACCGAGCGCGAATCGCTAAAACAATTGCCGCTCAGGCGTTTTCGTTATGTTGTGCCTCATGCTTCCCGCTTGGAAATCCGTCAAGAAATACGAAGACATCCTTTATCACAAGGCAGCCGGCATCGCCAAGATTACGCTCAACCGACCCGAAAAACGTAACGCTTTCCGCCCGCAAACGGTCGTCGAATTGCATGAGGCGCTGCTCGACGCGCGGGAAGACCAGAAGATCGGGGTCGTGTTGCTCACGGGCGCCGGTCCGGCCAAGGACGGCAAATATGCTTTTTGTGCCGGAGGAGATCAAAACGTCCGCGGGCACGGCGGCTACATCGACGCCAAGGGCGTCCCCCGCCTGAACATTCTCGAGGTCCAGAAGTTGATTCGCTCGATGCCCAAAGTGGTGATCGCACTCGTGGCGGGCTATGCGATCGGTGGCGGTCATGTCTTGCATGTGATGTGCGATCTGACCATCGCGGCCGACAACGGCATTTTCGGCCAAGTGGGGCCGAAGATGGGCAGCTTCGACGGTGGGTTCGGCTCGAGCTATCTCGCGCGCATGGTCGGACAAAAAAAGGCGCGGGAGATCTGGTTCCTCTGCCGCCAATACAACGCGCAAGAAGCGCTCACGATGGGTCTGGTCAACAAGGTCGTGCCGGTTGCCGACCTTGAAGCCGAAGGCGTCGCGTGGGCGAAAGACATTCTCCAACGCAGCCCCCTCGCGATTCGGTGCCTCAAGTCCGCGTTCAACGCCGAGCTGGACGGGCAAAGTGGCATCCAGGAACTCGCGGGCAACGCCACGATGCTCTACTACATGACCGAGGAGGCGAACGAGTTCATGACCGCGCAAAAGGAAAAGCGAAAGCCCAAGACGGAAAAGTTTCCGTGGCTGCCGTAGTCGTCCCGATTCAATCCGCGGCGAGCGATCCAACCATCAATCGCCGAGACCGGAGGCCGATGTTTCCACGGCCCAGACGACGAGCCAACCACTGTCACGGTCCACGTAAACGAGAGGGCTCGAGCTGGAGTCGGTGACTTCGACAAAGTCCGCTCGCGCGAAGGCATCGGCGACTTGAACCGGAGCCAGCGTGGCGGTGCTTTCGCCCCGTGGAGGAGGAGGAAAGGGAGTTGGGGAGCGTCCGACCCAGAAGACCAAGGCCACGGCCGCAGCGGCGGCCAGGGGCAGACTGAGCCACGTCAAAGAAACGACGCTTGGCGGCGGGGCGGTCCGCTCGGGCGCCCGGATTTGCGCCTGCAAGAGTCGCCACTCTTCCTCCGGATCGGGCGTGGACACGTGAGCAGCTTCCGTTTGGAACGCCGTCATGGCCTGGGCCAGTTCCGCCTGAAGTTGGCGGCAGCCGGCGCAGTCCGCGAGATGCCGCGCC